>JANQSV010000239.1 GCA_028279115.1 Pseudomonadales bacterium | reverse complement strand
TGAATACATCCCTGTACGTTTCAGCCTCGACATCCATGTCTCGGACGCCCGCTGAACCCCGCGCCACTCGACGGCGACTCACATCGTGCGGAATCCATGGCCCTTGGTTTCGATATGGAAGCGAGAACTGTTGAATGATTGAGGGCGCGGACAGCAGGGGTAATCCGGCAAAGTACTTGATCATCGGACCGTCCTGGATAGGCGATATGGTGATGGCCCAGTCGTTGTTCAAGCGGCTCAAGGCCGACGATCCGCGCAACGAAATCAGCGTCATGGCGCCGTCTTGGACGAGGCCGCTTCTTGAGCGCATGCCCGAGGTTGCCGAGAGTCTCGACTCGCCCTTTCAACGTGGCGAACTGAACTGGCTGTCGCGCAGGCGATACGGTCGGGAATTGCGCGGACGGGGCTTCACGCATGCCATCGTGTTGCCCAATTCCTTCAAGTCGGCCCTGACGCCCTTTCACGCCGGGATTCCCGAGCGGGTCGGCTGGCGCGGAGAATGGCGCGACCCGCTGTTGACCGATTGCCGCCGTCTCGACAAGAAAAAGTTCCCCCTCATGGTGCAACGTTTCGTCGCGCTCGCGTTCCCCGCCGACCATCCGCCGGTTGGAGAGTGGCCGAATCCTGAATTGCAGGTGAGACCGGACGAACTGGAACTTGCCTGCCGGCGGCTGGAATTGAATCGGGAAAGACCGGTCCTGGCGCTTTGCCCTGGCGCCGAATACGGATCGTCGAAACAATGGCCGGCCGCCGGCCATATCGAACTGGCGAATCTGTATCTGCGCCGCGACTGGCAGGTGTGGCTGTTCGGCTCGAACAACGACCGCGCGATAGCGGCCGAGATTGCCGCGGGCCTGGAGCCCGGCCTGGCAGTGGGCTGCCGCGATCTCACCGGGCGCACGAAACTCGCCGAGGCCATCGACCTGCTGTCCGCGGCCGCGGTCGTGGTATCGAACGATTCGGGCCTGATGCATGTCGCGGCCGCGCTGAACAAACCCCTGGCCGCGATTTATGGTTCGAGTTCGCCCGGATTTACGCCTCCTCTTTCCGGCAAGGTAGAATTGCTTGCCACCGGCATCGAATGCCAGCCCTGTTACCGGCGCGAATGTCCTTATGGACACTTGCGCTGTCTGACCGGGATGCAACCCGCGACGGTGGCCGGGGCCATCGACAGGTTAAGGAAGCTCTGATTAAGCCAGAGCTTCCCCGCGGCACAGGGATGTGCCGCCGAATTCGATGGGTGAAGGCAAGCGTTTTCGAAGCGCGGCTTCGAGCGCAGCCGCAACGGCGCGAAGCCGCGCTTCGCGACTGGAGCAAGCCATTGTATTTGTGAGCAAAACAAAAGGGGCTTATATCGAATGGTTGGCACGAAGGCGATTGACCCGACCACGGGCTGGGCATGCCCCGCCCGCCAGGATTCACAACGTCAACCATTCGATACAAGGCCCAAAAATTCCAAGGAAGGAATTTTTCGGAGAAATGGGGACGAGGCGAATTGCGGATTCTCATAGTCAAGGTCTCTTCGCTTGGAGACATCATTCATACCCTGCCGGCCGTCACCGACGCCGCCAGGGCGCGCAAGGATGTGGTGTTCGATTGGGTCGTCGAAGAAAATTTCGTCGAAGTGCCCGGCTGGCATCCCGCCGTCGACCAGGTAATTCCCGTCTCGATCCGCCGCTGGCGCAGCAATTTCCTGCGAACCTGGTTCAATCGCGAAGTCCGTGCTTTCCGGCAGCGGCTGCAGGCGGAACATTACGATCTGGTCATCGACGCCCAGGGATTGATCAAGAGCGGCATTATCAGCCGCATGTCCAAAGGGTTGACCATCGGACTCAGCAACCAGACCGCGAGGGAACCGCTGTCGTCGCTGTTCTACAACCAGTCGTATTCGGTGCCCTGGAACGGTCATGCGGTGGACCGGGTGCGGCAATTGTTCTCCCGGGCGCTGAATTATCGCTATAACCGGCAACTGGTCGACTACGGCATCGACGTATCCCGCATCAAAGACATGAAAGACATGGGACACCCATCGGCCAACGGCATGAACGGCATGGGACACCCATTAGACAAACTCCCCTCCGTGCTGTTCCTCCATGGCACCACTTGGGCCACCAAGCATTGGCCGGACGCCTATTGGCGCACGCTCGGCGAAATCGCGGCCGACGCCGGTTACCGGATCCTGCTGCCTTGGGGCGATGAACAGGAAAAGCGCCGGGCGGAACTGATTGCCGGCGGCAATGTCCGGGCGAGTGTGCTGGAAAGGCAGACCTTGTCCGGCCTCGCCCGACATATGCTCAAGGCCAGGGGCGTGATCGCCGTCGATACGGGACTCGGCCACCTTGCGGCCGCGCTCGGCAAACCGGCGCTGACCTTGTACGGGCCGACCAATCCGGATCTGACCGGCGCCTTCGGTCCGCGCCAACTCCATCTGACCTCGAACATCGAATGCGCGCCGTGCATGAAGAAGAACTGCATCTACCAGGGCCCGCGGGTCTTCGACCTGTTGCAGGACGAGTCTTTCGAGGTGCGGCCTCCCTGCTTCGCCGCCAACAAGCCCGCCGAGGTCTGGCGGCAGTTCGAGCAACTGATCGGTGGGCGGATCGCCTGATGAAGCTGGCCTTCCTCATCTATTCGTGGTTTCCCCATGGCGGTCAGCAACGCGACATGATGCGGCTGGCGCGGGAATGTATCGATCGCGGCCATGAAGTGATCGCATACGCCATGCGCTGGCGCGATCCGAGACCGAAAGGTCTGCGCATCGAACCGGTCGAGGCGCGCGGATTCGGCCGGCTGGCGCGGTATCGAAACTACACCGAACGGGTGCGGCAGGCACTGGCGGCGGAACCTGTCGATCTGGCTGTCGGCTTCAACAGGATGCCGCTGCTCGACGTATATTTCGCCGCGGACTCGTGTTTCGCTGAAAAGGCGCGAACGCAGCGTCCCGCCTGGTACCGCTTCACGCCCCGGTTCCGGCATTTCAGCGCCTACGAGAATGCCGTGTTCGGCGATGCCAGCGCCACCAGGTCGCTGGTGCTGTCGGAACGGCAACGCGATGAGTACCTCAGGCATTATCCGGGCTGCGCCGAACGCCTGCATCTGCTGCCGCCGGGACTGTCGGCGGACCGGAAGATTTCTGCCCGCGACCCGGAAATGCGCCGCCGCTGCCGCGAGGAACTGTCGATTTTCGGAGAGGAAAAACTGATATTGCAAATCGGCTCGGGCTTCCGCATCAAGGGCGTCGACCGCTCCCTGCGCGCCGTCGCCTCGCTGCCCGGATCGATCGCCGGAAACTGCCGCTTCCTGCTCATCGGCCGGGGCCGATCCGCGCCTGTGCTCGCCCAGGCGCGCAAACTCGGTATCCGTGACCGGATCAGGGTGCTGCCGGGGCAGGACAATGTGGCGCGCCTGTACCAGGCGGCGGATCTGCTCCTGCATCCGGCCTATTCGGAAAGCGCTGGCCATGTGCTGCTCGAAGCGGCCGTAGCGGGCCTTCCCGTGCTGACCACGTCCACTTGCGGCTATGCCCCGCATATTCTCAGGGCCGGTTCGGGCCAGGTGTGCGAAGAGCCTTTCAGTCAACAGGAACTGAACCGCCGGCTGCTGGACATGCTGGAGCGGCTCGACAGCGCGCCCTGGAGCGAAAACGGCCTGCGCTATGGGCAAAGCGAAGAACTGTATAACATGGCTAAAGCGGCTGTTGATTTTCTCGAACGGCAATAGACCGGAAATGTCGGAATACACTCTCGGGTTGGCTGGGGCGATCGGGCATGATCCCGCGGCCGCGTTGTTTCGCGGCGGAGAACTCGTGGCGGCCGTGGAAGAGGAGAGGCTGACCCGGCGCCGGCACGCCCGCAACGAGATGCCCTATCACGCGGTGAGGCAATGTCTGCAGATCGCGGGGATTCGCGCATCGGAAATCGACCGCATAGCGATTTCCTATGCTCCGATCAGCCTGTTCAGCTCGGCCCGCTGGCATTACGCCCGGCGCCACTGGTACGCCCCCGATCGCAGCCTGGACAGCCTGTTCAACGGCAATCGCCGTTACCGGCGCTATCTTCGAAATCTGCGGCAGACGCTGGAGCAGTTGCACATTCCGCCCGACCAGGCGCAGATCGTACCCGTCGAACACCAGGTGGCCCACGCCGCCAGCGCTTACCTGCTGAACGAGCCGGAACAAAAGACCGCGATCTTCTGCAACGACGTCAAGGGCGAATATTCCAACATGCTTTTCGCCCTCGGCGAAAACGGCCGCATCAGCAAACTGAAGGAGTTTCACAACCCGGATTCCCTTTGCGGCATGTATGCCGCCCTGACCGATTATTTCGGATTCGAGATTCTCGACGGTGAACTCAAGGTCATGGGCATCGCGCCGCTCGGCGATGCGGAAAAATACGATCTGTCGGCGTTGGCGAGTTGCCGCGGCGGCAAATTCAAGGTCAACAACAAGTTGATCGGCACGGTCGGCCTGCGCCGCTACAAGGCCAGATCCCAGGGTCATTATTTCAGCCGGAAACTCGTCGACATGCTCGGGCCGCGCCGGGTGGGCAACCTGGTCGACGATCCCTATCTGCATTACGCCGCCGCGATCCAGAAATTGTACGAAGACATGGCGGTGCAATTGATCGAACATCATCTCGGCGACGTACTCGACGAAACCGGAATCCTGGCCGTCGCCGGCACGGGCTCGATGAATATCCGCCTGAACCAGCGGCTTGCCGCCATGGACAAGGTCGAACGCCTGATCGTGCATCCCGCCTGCGGGGATTCAGGCACCGCCATCGGCGCAGCCGCTCACGCAATCAGACAATCGGGCGTCAAGCTGCAGCCGGTCGGGAACATGTTGCTGGGCCCCGAATTCACCTCCCGGCAATGCATTGACGCCTGCCGCGATCATCGCGAAAAGCCGGTCTGGGAAGAACTCGAAGACCCCCATGCGAAAGCCGTCGAATTGCTCGCCGCCGGAGAACTCGTGGGCTGGTTCCGCGGCCGTCTCGAATTCGGCCAGCGCGCGCTCGGCAATCGCAGCGTGCTGGCGAATCCGCAACAGGAAAACGTCGCCGACCAGATCAACCGGCAACTCAAGTTCCGCGAGATTCGAAGGCCCTTTGCCTGCTCCGTGCTGGCCGAGGCCGGCGGCGAAATGCTCGCCGGCCAGCAGGCCGACCCCTACCGCTGCATCGGGGTTCGAATCGACGAGGACTGGCGCCGACGCTATCCGGGCATCGCCTACGCCGACGGCAGCACCCGGGTGCAGGTGGTGGACGCCGAACATTCTCCCGACTTCCATCGCCTGCTGACGATGTTCAACGAGCGGACCGGCCACCCCCTGCTCATCAACACGTCCATGAGCCGGCCCGGAGAAGCCCTGGTCTGCACCCCCGAACACGCGGTCGAACTGCTGGTCAATTCCGGCCTGAAATACCTCATCCTCGAAAACCTCCTCGTCACCCGCCGCCCCGAGGAAGACTCCTGGTAATTGCGACTCTTGTTTCTTGTTAAATGTCCATATATGGACTATATTCACGAAAAACAACATTTGTGGAGTTTGTCATGGCTACACAAGTACGTCCGGCAACCGCATTTGACCGCAGAGGCCTTTCCGGCCCGGCGTTGCGCACTTTCTTCCGCATAGCGGAGCTATGGAGC
>JANQSV010000221.1 GCA_028279115.1 Pseudomonadales bacterium | reverse complement strand
TGGGGTATGGTTCGTGGCAGACCAGCAGCCGTTTCTGCAGCTTGAGTTCTTCCGCGATGGCGCGTAAGGATTTCAAATCGGCAGGCGACACGCGTTTTGTCGCCTTCACCTCGATCGCGATTCGGTCGTCGAGCAGGAAGTCCACTTCCAGTTGTGAGCGGGTGCGCCAGAAATACAGCATGGTGTCCACATGGACTCTGCCACAGAATTTCGCGAAAAATCCGTGGCAGAGTCCACGTACGAGTGCAATAGGAGTGGTCACGGCTTTTGCGTGTTCAACTAAGTCAGGGCGCAGCGGTCAGGCGACATCGACCGGAAGCTGTAAGCGAACGCCTTTCTCATCGGCTGAACTCTCCTCCTCGAAGGCATGGCATGTCCGCAACTGTTCAGTCGTTTCGCTGAGCCCCGCCCAATTGATCGCGGCTGTAAACCGTCTGGCGTAGTCCAACATGCATATCACAGGTTCAGCCGAGTGTCCCGCCGACAGCGCCCGCAGAGCCGCAATGTAGTTACCGCGGTAAACCGTTGGGATGACAATCCGTTCCTCGTTGGCGGAGACCAGTTCGGCGTTCATCATGATCCGCGCCAAGCGTCCGTTTCCATCCGCGAAAGGGTGCACCTCCGTCACCAGGCCGTGCATGAACACTGCCCGGTGGAATGCCGACTGTAAATCGCGGCAGATGGCGAAACCACGCTCGATCGTTCCAGGAACCGCTTCGGGGGCGACGAACAAGGTGGTCCCGGCACGATTGGGACGGCTCTTGAATTGCCCTGGCGATGCGTCCGGGCGCGCGCTCATCACTAGAGCGTGGCGGCGGCGAAGGAGATCCGCGAGCTCCGCGGCTGTGGTGGGAACACGCCGCATTTCCGCAGGGTCTGAAACCAGTTGCCACACCCCCAGGATATCTTGTGCGTCCACATGGCGCTCCGGCGGCACGTTGCCCTCGAACACAATATTCTCCGCCTCCTCGACGGTAAACTCGATCCCCTCGATGTAATTGGAGAAGTAGGCTTCGAAGAACGCCAAGGTTGCATGGCCCGTCCCATCGCGCGGCCTGGGCGGCCGGGGTGGTTCCAAAGACTGTTGCAGAGCGGCAGCCAATTTTTCGAACAGCGCAACGCGACCGCTTTCATAGGGTCGCCCGCGCGCCCGGGCCCGGGCGGTCGGCGCCGCGAGATCGGCTTCGCGGGTTCCAGCCAACGCGCCAATTATCCGGTCCAGCGTCTTTTGCTGATCGGCCCGATCGAGCGCCGCCGCGATCCGGCGGGCATCGTCGCGCAATCGGCTCATTCCTTCAACTCCCGTCTGGGCCATCATCCTTTCCAGACGCTTTTCCAGATCGGAACGCGATAGTGTGCGCGCCAATCGACCTCCTCGCATTCGCGACGGATACAGGTTGTCCAGATAAGCGCGCGCAGTCGAACTCAGGTGCAACGCCTGGCCCATGAAAGGACTGTCGTCCTCTTGGGCCGGTGCGCCGCGGCGCACCCGAAGAACGATGCCGGGCAACTCAATGTCCAATCCACGCTCGGCGACCAGGCACACCGAGCCGTCTCTCGCGGGCTCGAGTTCCAGCGCTGTGCGATCCGCCACAACGGCGCCGGGGAAATATCCGGCTGCGATGCTCCACAGGTTGCGTTGGACGACTGTCTCGGGCGGTTCCACGAGATTGCTCGTATACAGCCGGCTGGCAAGTTTGCGCAAACGTCCGTCGGCAACACGGCGGTGTACTTCCTTGCTGATGCGGGTATTCGAAACAAACGCTTCCGGCATGGCGTCCACATACCTGCGGGCGGAGATTTTCTCTGAGTTAACCGACATGATTTCGCCGAAAATGGAAATAAAGCCAATTTAAGAAGTCGAATCTGGAAATTTTATTGATTTAGCGGGCGGTGAGCAAGCGGGACGGGGGAGGATGGGGGGAGGATGGAGGATGGGACACCCATTGTGGAGGATGGGACACCCACACCCATGGGGAGGATGGGACACCCATTGCAGAATGGGGCCAGCCCGCCCCGACTCAACATCGATCTCAACGCCACCTGTTCAGCTACGCCCTCGGCCTGACCTTCGCGACGGCAAAAATCCTCCACAAGCTTGGAGGGCTTGGAGTGGGCTTGGAGGAGGCTTGGAGGGACACCCATAGACTCTGCCACCGAATTTCACGAAAAATCTGTGACAGAGTCCACGTACGAGTGCAAGACGAGGCCGGCCGTGTAGTGCCTCGCACTTGAACGCCCGCCCGCCACTTGGCAACATCAATTACCTATTTGAAACCCGGTGGCGGGCAATTGATCGTATTTCGCTATCTCGCAAGACAGGTGTTGCAGGCTACTGCCGTGGTCGCGCTGGTCCTGCTTGCCGTGGCGGTGATTTCGCGCTTCATGCAATACCTCGGCGAGGCCGCGAGCGGGCAGAAGGCGGCGGACGCCCTGTTCCTGATCATGCTGTATCGCCTGCCGGAGTTTCTGCTCGTCATCCTGCCGCTCGCCCTGTTGCTCGGCATCGTCCTGTCTTATGGCCGCATGTATGCCGAGAACGAGATGGTCAGCCTCATGGGCGCCGGCATCGGTCAGACCCGCCTCACGCGAATCACTCTCGGCATCGCGGCCGCAGCGATGGCGCTCATGGGCGTCCTGAGCCTGGGCGTGGCGCCTTGGGGCATGCGTCACGCCGAAGCCATCGTGCAGGGCCAGGAAGAATTGACCGAACTCGACCTGATCGTGGCCGGGCAGTTCCACAGTTTCAGCCAAGGTTTCAATAACGCCGGCCGCGTCACCTGGACCGAAAGCACGAGCAACGCCGATAACGGCGGCCGCGAATTGCGGAACGTTTTCGTGGCGGTTTCGGGAGTAGGCGCCGAGTCCGGCGCGGCACCGGTGATCGTCTTCGCCGAAAGCGCCCGCCCGATGATCGACGAGGCGACCGGCGCCCGCTTCATGCGCATGGAAAACGTCGCCCAATACGACGGCGTTCCGGGCAGCGCCGAGTTCAGCGTGGGCCGGTTCGACGCCCAGTCGATCCTCTTGCCGCAACCGGCGGAATTCGAGGAAACTCTTGAACAGTCGACTATCGCGACCCTGGATCTGATCGGCTCTTCGGACCCGGTTCACGCCGGCGAACTGCACTGGCGGCTGTCGCTGATCGTGCTCGCCCCGGTGCTCGGCGTGCTCGCGGTGCCCATGAGCCGTGTGCAGCCGCGTCAGGGTCGTTACATCAAGCTCGTGCCCGCGGCGTTTCTTTACGTTGTCTATTTCGCTTTGCTCGAATTCTGCCGCGACGCTGTGCGGGACGGCGGTTCTCCCTACGCGTTCTGGCTGGTGCACGCGGTTTTTCTCGCATTGGGACTGATCGCGATTCGACGGGGCCGAATGTCCCGGGGACAGCGCACATGACCAGAACAGCATACATGAAGCGCCTCGACCGGCTCGTGCGCAACTCGATGATCCTGGCGACCGCCGGGGTGATCGTCGTCATCGTCTGCCTGGACATGACCTTCTCCCTGATCGACCAGATACAGGACACCAACGAAGGCTATTCGACGCTCGACGCGATGGTTTTCGTGCTCTGGGCGGTGCCGGCAAGCATCCATGAACTGCTGCCGTTCGCCGCTCTCGGCGGCGCCCTGATCGGGCTCGGCATCCTCGCTTCGAGCAATGAACTCGTCGTCATGCAAAGTGCGGGAGTTTCGGTGGGGCGAATCGTTTACGCAGTTCTCAAGCCTACCTTGGCAATCATGCTGCTCGGCCTGCTGCTTGGGGAGTACATCGCGCCGCCGCTCGAACGCGAGGCGCAAAGCAACCGCGCGGCCTTGCGCGGCGCCGGCGGCGCGGCGGGCTTCGAGCAGGGCGCCTGGTACAAGACCGGCGACGAATTCGTTCACATCAACGCCATCAGCCCCGACGGCGCCTCGCTCATCGGCGTGAGCCGCTATCGGACCGACGGCGGCAGACAGTTGCTGGCGGCAAGTTTCGCCGAAACCGCCGAATTCGTCGCGGATGCGGACGAACCATACTGGCGCCTGCGCGAAGTGCGCGAAAGCGCGCTCGAAGGCGATCGCGTAGTCACGGGCAGCCGGAACGAACAGGAATGGCGCGTTGACCTGCCGCCCGACCTGCTTGGCGTCCTGCTCGTCGAGCCCGACCAGCAATCCATTTCAGGACTCTACCGCATGGCCGGCTTCCTGGCCGCGGAAGGTCTCGACAGCGCCGCGCATTTCCTCGCTTTCTGGAAAAAATTGCTGCAGCCGTTGTCGACACTGGTGCTGGTGCTCGTCGCTGTATTCTTCGTCTTCGGCCCGCTACGCGAAGCGACCATGGGCTATCGCGTGTTCGTCGCGCTATCCGTGGGCCTGATTTTCACGATCGTACAACGCGTCGCGGAGCCGGTGAGCCTGTTGTTCGGACTGCCGCCTCTGCTCGCCGCCGCGACGCCGATACTGCTCTGCGCGATTTTCGGCTGGGCGCTGCTGCGCCGGATAAATTGAAACGCGTCGAAATCGGTCGGCATTGCTCATTGTGCCGATCAGCCGAATGCGGGAAGCCCCTGCCGAATCTGCTCCGCAGATTCGACTCCCCCTTGGGGGAGTGAGAAAAGACCAAAGCCGCTACGGGACTCTATGCTCCCCCTCTGGACGAGTGGGAAAGATCAAATGCGGGATCCCATACTCCCCCTCTGAGGGAGTCAAAACCGCGCAGCGGTTTTGGTGGGGGAAAACTCGCAGCAAGATCCAGCCGAACCAAAAATTGGCTCGAAATCGCTCCACTCTCTTTAGTTGGGCGCCGGAATCCCGTATGCTTGCCATCTTTTCAAGCACAAGCTACATTGGAGCAAGATTGATGACATTCCGTTTTCTGTTTGCCGCTCTGACACTCGCCGTCAGCGTTCCGGCCATAGCCCAGGTTCCCATCATTCAGCCCGGCCTGCCGGGAGAGCCGAGCCGGCAGATCAGCGCCGAGGAGGCGTCCGATCTCGCCGGACTGCAATTTTCCGAAGCCGACGTACGATTCATGCAAGGCATGATCTCGCATCACCGCCAAGCCATGGAAATGAGCGTCCTGGTGGATGACCGCAGCAACCGCGAGGCCGTGGAAGCCCTCGCCGAACGCATTTCTCTTTCTCAGGAAGACGAAATTTCCATGATGGCCGGCTGGCTCGAAGACCGCGGTCTCGAGGCGCCCGCCGCCGACGCCCATCACGCTTCCGACTACATGCTTATGCCGGGCATGCTTTCCATGGAGGAAATGGAACAACTCGAAGCGGCCGAAGGCTTCGAATTCGATTCGCTGTTCCTGAATTTCATGATCGACCATCATGAAGGCGCGCTGGTGATGGTCGAAAACCTGCTCGATCAGCCGGGTTCGGCCCAGGATTCGGAACTGTATCGCTTCACTACCGACGTCACCTCGGACCAGACCAGCGAGATCGAGCGCATGATCACCATGCTATCCGGCTTCTCGCCCGACCCGCGCGTGGCGCTGACCCCGGGCTTCCGCGACGCCGGCGAAGCAGCGCTGAACATGCGCCTGGTGGCGTCGCTGCCCAAGCCGGACGGCTTCTTCGACCCAGCCAATCCCAGCGGGCTGCCCAATCGCGACGACCGCGACCAGGAGGAAACCCTGGCGCCCGACCCCGATGCGCCGGATGAGCCCGTAGCCGAGCCGGTCAGCGATCCGGCGGCCGCCCAGAACGTGCAGGAAACGCCGGTTGCCGAAGACGAGGAAGACGACGAAGACTCCGAGCCGCGACCCTCGCTGCTCAATTTCGGCAACACCGATCTCGTATTCACCGGCAATGTGCTCGTCGCCGGCAATTATCACGGCTACGACGCCTACGACATCAGCAATCCGACCGTGCCGCAATTACTCAGTTCGGTCGTCTGTCCGGGCGGGCAGGGCGACGTTTCCATCGTCGGCGATCTGCTGATCATGTCGGTGGAGCAGACCCGCGGCCGGCTCGACTGCGGCCTGCAAGGCGTCGCCGAACCGGAAAGCGATGAGCGTTTCCGCGGCATCCGCATCTTCGACGTGAGCGATTTCCGCATGCCGATGCAGGTGGGCGCCGTCCAGACCTGCCGCGGCTCGCATACGCATACCGTGGTTACCGACCCCGATGACGCAGGCAATATCTACGTCTACGGTTCCGGCACGAGTTTCGTCCGCGACGAGGAAGAACTTGCCGGCTGTTCAGACGAATCGCCGTTCGAGAATCCGGAATCCTCGCTCTATCGCATCGACGTGATCCGGATTCCGGTGGACGCGCCGGGCGAAGCAGCCATCGTAAATCGCCCGTTCATCTTTTCCGACCCCGAAACCGGCGTGGCGGCGGGACTCTGGGAAGGCGGCGATCACGGCCCCGACACCCAGGAAACGCGCACGACGAACCAGTGCCACGACATCACCGCCTTCCCCGAAATCGGTCTGGCGGCAGGCGCCTGCTCGGGCAACGGCATCCTGATCGACATTTCCGACGCTGAGAATCCCGAACGGGTCGACGAAGTCATCGATCCCGGTTTCGCTTACTGGCATTCCGCGACTTTCAACAACGACGGCACCAAGGTCATCTTCACCGACGAATGGGGCGGCGGCGGCCGGCCCCGCTGCCGCGCTTCGGACCCGCTGAACTGGGGCGCCGATGCGATTTACGACATCGTCGACGGCCAGATGGAATATCGCAGCCACTACAAAATGTCGGCGCCACAGACCGAAACCGAGAATTGCGTGGCCCATAACGGCTCGCTCGTGCCGGTGCCCGGCCGCGACATTTTCGTCCAGGCCTGGTACCAGGGCGGCGTTTCCGTGGTCGATTTCACCGATTCGGCGAATCCGGTGGAGATCGCCTTTTTCGACCGCGGCCCCATCGACGAGGAAGAGCTGATTTCCGGGGGCTACTGGTCAACGTACTTTTACAACGGCTACATCTATGGAACCGAGATTGCCCGCGGCCTGGACGTGCTGCAATTGCAGCCGAGCGATTTCCTGACCGAGAACGAAATCGCCGCGGCCTCGCTGCCCCATGGCACGGTGACCTTCAACGCCCAGCAGCAGACCATGTTCCGCTGGCCGGCGGAACCCGTGGTCGCCCGCGCCTATCTCGACCAGTTGGCGCGCGGCGAATCGCTGTCCGTTGCGCAGCGGCAGGATCTGAGCGAAACGCTCGATGAGGCCCAGGACGCTCTCGACAACGGCGCGGACAACAATGCCGTGGCCGACCGGCTGGAAGACCTGGCGGAGGAATACGAATCAGCCTCGTCTTCGGCTACCGGCGCCGAAGGCAGCCGCCTGGCGGCGCTGGCCGACACGCTGACTGGTATCGCTGATCGCTTGCATTAGTTGTCCGACCGCATATCGCAAAAGGTTATCTGAGCTTCAAGCTTCGCAAGGCCGGAACAAGCTGAATTGCTTGTTCCGGCTTCTTTTTACGCCCGATCAAGTTCAAGCAGGAACTCAAGTATTTGAGTAACCGGGCGATGGTCAAAGCTTTCATGGAGCTTTCATGGGACACCCATCGGTTCCACGGCAGGACGGTTCCACGCCACGGCAGGATGCCACGGCAGGACATCCACCGAAATTCTTCCCCGATTTGGCACATTTGAGAATCTCGACTACACCTATCTGCAAGATCTCCACTGACTCGCGGGCAAAACATGACCCGGCCCCGTTCTCAAATCGTCTCGCTGGCCGCGACGCCGTTCTACCATTGCGTCTCCCGCTGCGTGCGGCGGGCCTTCCTGTGCGGCGAAGACCGCTATTCCGGCAAGAAT
>JANQSV010000200.1 GCA_028279115.1 Pseudomonadales bacterium | reverse complement strand
GCCCGGGTGGGCACCCCGGTGGGCGGCAAGTCCACGGTGCACAGGATTCCGTCGCTTTCCAGCGGTGTGGCGGGATTGTTGCAAACGGGGGCCGGCCCGGCGCCTTGCGCCGAAAATCGCCAGGCGATCTCAAGCTCCCGGACATTGTCCGCGTTGACCTGATCCAGCGGCGAGCAACACCGGGAAAGCTCGCCGCAGCGGCCAGTCGCCTTCGTAGATACTGTCGCCGGTCTGGCTTGTTGCCGGGGGAGCAAAGGCGAGCGCGGCGACTCGGGGCTTCCATGCCCTTCGTTCCAGCCATCAGGCCCGACCGTCCATATTGCGGGCGTAATCAGCGGGTGATATAACTCTGGACATTCCTTGTCGTCTCTTCCATGCAGCACTGTTTCCGCATCATGAAACGCAACGAACGGAATGAGTTCCGGTCCCGCAAGGCAAGCGCCATCATTATGACGGCATTTTTCCTGCTGGGCGCGGCGGCGGCGCCGGCCCAGGAAGGCGGCGAGCAGGAAACCGCGACCCGGTACTCGGTGCTGTATCTGGAGCCGGCTGTGCCCGTCCCGGAGGAAATCGACTTCGAACTGCCGCCGCCGGAAATTCCCCAAAATCCGGCGCTCGATCCCGAATTCCAGGAGCGGATGCAAAACATCCAGCGGTTCAACGAAGCCATCGCCGATTCGGAAATCCTGGCCGGCGCCTGGGGCAACAGCCTGGTGGAGCAACTGAACTCGCTGGGTTCGCTGCAACAGCAGCAAGGCGACCATCCCGGCGCGATCGAAACCCATGAACGCGCGATTCACGTCCAGCGCATCAACTCCGGCTTGCACACCATCGAGCAGGCGCCGCTCGTGGAGCAGATGATCGACAGCTACATCGCGATGGGAGACTGGACTCAGGTTGATGTCTATCAGAGTTATCTTTTCTATATCCAGCAAAAATTCTATGGCAACAACGACCCCCGGCTGATTCCGGCGCTGGGCGATTTGGCCAACTGGCACGCGCGCGCCTTCACGATGCGCCAGGGCGAGTCCCTGGCGATGCGGCTGAGTTCGGCGCAGATGCTGTTCAAGGCGGCGGCGCGCATGGTCGAAGTCCATTTCGGGCCGGACGACGACCGCTATGTCGAATATCTGCGCGGCGTGGCGCGCTCCGCCCACCTCGTGGCGCTCAATCAGGATCTGCTGCGGGAACTGGCGCGGGCGCAGTTCAGGGCGCCCCAGGAAACATTGCGGGACATGCTTTACTGGCGCTTCCCGATCGTGCCCACCGGATTCCGCGCCGGCGAAGACGCCCTGCTCGCCATCAAGGAATACTATATGGATCGCGAGGGCGAAGCCGAGCAACTCGCCGAAGCGACCGCCCAGGTGGCGGACTGGTATTTGCTGTTCAACCGGCGCACTGCGGCAAGGGACATGTACCTGGAGGCGTGGGAAGCGGTGGCGGAGGAAGAGAACGCCGATGAATTGCGGCTGCGATTGTTCGGACAAGTCCGGGAAATACCCGTATTCGCCTCCGACGACAACGAATGGATGATCGAAAACATGCGTTTCATGGAAGACATCGAAGAAGTCGATTACGACTACATCGACCTGCAGTTCGACGTCACGCAATGGGGCGAGGTGCGCAACATCGAGACCGTCGGCGCGCGTTCGCCCGAGACCGAATCGCAGCAAAGCCGGATCAGACGCAATGTCCGCGATTCCATGTTCCGTCCCATGCTGGTCGATGGCGAAAACGCGCGTTCCAACGGAAACCTGTTCAGATACAGATACTGGTATTGACTCGAAGCCGATACCCAAGGCCGCCGAAACGGAAACTCCCGACCGCGGAAGTTGTCAAAATTCCCTGAACAGGCGCGGAAAAATGTTAAGCTTTGGTTAAGCGGGCTTGGCATATCAAGGAAAGCGGCTCTTTTCGACAATGCGTTGACCGGCGAGGATTGGCTTATGCAAGATTCCATCATCAGTTCCGCTTCCCTGATGCGGCTCGTGCTGGCCTGCGGTCTGGTCGCGGGTTTGGCCGCCTGCGAGACGCAACAGCAAAGTTCGCAGCAATCCCAACAGACTTCCCAATCGACTTCGGCCAGTACGAGCAGTTTCCCGGCTTCTTCGCAACCGAGCGGATCGCAGTCGCAATCCCAGTCCTCACCCTCGTCGCCAAGTCAAAGCGCGTCGGGCAATTCACCGTCAACGCCTTCGTCGAGTTCCAGCGGAGCGCCTTCGTTCCCGTCATCGTCCAACCCATCGGGCATGCCGTCATTGCCGTCGCAGCCGGGCCAGAGCGGCATGCCGCAAGCGTCATCGCAATCCAGTTCGGGAGGAATGCCCTCTCCACCTTCATCTTCTTCATCGTCATCGCCGGGAAGTCCGGGTCTGCCAACCTTGTCCAACCCGCCCGGCCTGCCGAGCTCGCCTGCTTCATCGAATCCCGGCGATACGGGCAGCGTATCCGGAGGCATGCCGCCTTCGGGTCAGGATGGCGCGCAACCCGGCGCCGAACCGCCCGGAGGCGGCGCTGACGGTCGGGACACATCCACGGGCGAGGCGGGCGATTTACCTGACGGAAGTGATACGGCCGCCGGGAGCAATTTGCCGGGTGACGCCGGCGGCGGAACTGACGGCCAAGACGCGGCGGGCGCCACCGGAGCGCCGGAACTGCCGGGCGCGCCGGGCGGTGGCGACTATTCGCTTGACACCTTGCCCAGCGGTGGCGTATTCCAAGGCAGTCCGGGCGCGGGTCAACCGGGCGGCGCGATGACCGCGGCGGAAAGAGCCGGCATACTCGATGAGCAATTGCGCCGCACCTACGAGGTTTACGACGAGGTTCTGCGCCGGGAGCAGGCTGACGCCCGAGGCGCCGCGAACAGCGGCGGCGGCAATGAACCCCA
>JANQSV010000191.1 GCA_028279115.1 Pseudomonadales bacterium | reverse complement strand
AAGTCGTCTTCGCCGGCCTGCGCGAGATCCAGGTTCGGCAATTCCACCCGCCTCTTTCGCACCCAGTTCGCGGCGGCAAGCCGCTTGCAGGCCTCGACGCGCTGGGCGTCGTTTCTCTTGGCGATTACCAGCCGCGCCGAGGGCAGGTCATCGGCAAGCACAGCGCCATAGGCCAGCCCGGGATAGGTTTCGGCCAGCAGGATTTCGTGTTCGGCGTGCCCGAATTCCGCATCGCCTTCGAACGGCCAGACGGCGAAGTCGCGAGGTTCCTTCAGCATCGGAACGAGTTCGCGCCAGATCTCACGAGTGCCCGAGCCCACCGAGCCCGGAATCCCGCTGACGGCAAAGATCGGCTTTGCAGTGGTTGCCGCAGCGAGACGGCGATGCAGATTGTCGCCGGTCTTGCCGGTGAATGAAGTCAGGCCGCCCGATCCCTTCCCGACCGCAAACCATGGACGGCGCACGCTCCATTGTCCGGGATGTGTGGCCGTCTCGAAGAACCCGTCATCCGGATCGATATCGCCGAGCCATTGCACGAAGTTTTGCGGCGGCGCGGCTTCGCGGCCGGCAAGCACGAGTTCCCAGAAACCGCACGAGACTCCCATCCCGACATCCACGCCGATCAGCACCCTGCCGGGAAGCGTTCGCGCCAGCACCAACATCGACGCGAGACTCCATCGGCACGGTGGTTCCGTCGGCCTGGTCAACCTTCTTCTGCGCAGATCGGCCACATACACGCAGCGCTTTTCGGGCAACTTGCTCCAGTCGGCGGATATGAGATACGACAGCATCGATGAACCTTGTCCCAAATAGTGAGCCCGCTGGTTGTGAGAGCTGGTTGTGAGACCTTCGGGGCAGGTGGTATCTTTGCTGCCCCGCTCAAGACAGCGAATTGCGCGCTGATCGTGACCTACCTGCCGCGCCTGATCAAGATACTCAATGTCGTCGCGAAATTCCGGTTGGATGAATTCCTCCGGGGCCGGCGCAGATTGCGCCTGCTGCGCTCGCTGTTGTTGCTGTATCGCTTGCCCTTCGCCCTCGGCCGCGCGCCGGCCGGCGACCGCAGCGTCCGGCTGCGGCAGGCGATGGAAGAACTCGGGCCGGTCTACATCAAGTTCGGGCAGTTGCTTTCCACTCGCCGGGACCTGCTGACCCCGGAACTGGCAGACGAACTGCAATTGCTGCAGGACCAGGTGCCGCCTTTCGAACAACCCTCCATAAGCGATCTGACAAGCGACTTGCTGGGCGCGCCGGCAAGCGAGGTTTTCGCCGAACTCGAATCCGAAGCGCTGGCATCGGCCTCGGTCGCCCAGGTACACGCGGCGGTGCTGAAAAGCGGTGAGGAAGTCGTCGTCAAGGTGATTCGCCCCGGCGTCGGCGCAACCATCGGCGAAGACATCGGTCTGCTCAAGCGGATCGCCGCCATGATCGACCGCAACTTCTCCGCGGGCCGGCGGCTGCGCATCGTCGAAGTCGTGCGCGACTACGAAAAGACCATAAACGACGAACTCAACCTCCTGCTCGAAGCGGCAAGCACCGCGCGGCTGCGGGAGAATTTCGAGAATTCGGACTTGCTGTATGTGCCGAAGGTCTTCAGCGAATACAGCCGCCGCGGGCTGATGGTGATGGAGCGCGTACACGGCATTCCGGTTACCGACGCGCCGGCGCTGAATGCGGCCGGAGTCGACTTGCGCAAGCTCGCGGAAAACGGCGTCGCGGTGTTCTTCACCCAGGTGCTCGAACACAATTTCTTCCATGCCGACATGCATCCGGGCAATATCCTGGTGAGCCCGGAAGATCCGGAAAATCCACGCTATATCGCCCTCGACTGCGCCATCATCGGTTCGCTGACCCGCGCCGACCAGGACTACGTCGCGCGCAACCTGCTGGCGATGTTCAAACGCGACTATCGCCAGGTCGCCGAATTGCATGTGGCCTCGGGCTGGGTTTCGCGCAAGACCCGGGTTCACGATTTCGAGTCCGCCATCCGCAGCCTGTGCGAACCGATTTTCGAACGGCCGCTGGGCGAAATTTCCTTTGCCGGATTGCTGTTGCAACTGTTCATCACAGCGCGGCAGTTCGACATGCAGGTACAGCCATCGCTGGTGCTCCTGCAGAAGACCTTGCTCCACATCGAGGGTCTCGGCCGTCAGCTCTATCCGGAACTGAACCTGTGGGAAACCGCCCTGCCTTATCTGGAAGCCTGGGAGAAGAAGCGCCTCAGCCCCTTCACCTGGCTGGAACAGGTCCGGGAAAAGCTGCCGGACTGGGTGAGCGAAGCGCCCTTGCTGCCGCAAATGGCCTTCGATGCCGCCACCCGGGTCAACCAGCTCGTCGAAGTCGGCGAGACCTTGATCCGGCGCCAGGAAATCGCCGCAAGGCATCACGCCCGCAACCGGTGGCTGGCGCGGCGCGGCGGCTTCGTCTGCCTGGCGCTGGCCTTGCTCGCGCTGTTTCCCGCGGTCGGCTCGGCCTTGCAAAGTCTGCCGATCGCCAGCTTCGTGCTGGCGCTGGCCGGCCTGTCGCTGTTATTTTTCGCCCGCTAATGAAAAATTCCATGAAGGGAATTTTTTACAACAAGTAGTAGGAGCGTGCGGACATGTCCTGGCTGGATGAAGTGAAATGGAACGAGAAGGGGCTGGTGGCAGTGGTAACCGTGGAAGCGGAAACCGGGGAATTGCTCATGCAGGCTTGGGCGAACCGGGAGGCCTTGCAGGCTGCGGTCGATGAAGGCCGCGGTATCTACTGGTCGCGTTCCCGCCGGTGCATCTGGCGCAAGGGCGAGGAATCCGGCCATGTCCAGAAACTGGTCGACGTATATCTCGACTGCGACGGCGACACCGTCTGCTACCGGGTGGAACAGACAGGCGCCGCCTGCCATACCGGCCGCCGGAGCTGTTTTTTCCGCAAGCTCGACAACGATTCCTGGCGCCTGGTCGAGCCGAACGGCGACGAAAACTGAATCTATATCGAGGGACACCCATGAGCAAGAATCATGAAAGATCGGGAGAATCGGGGACACCCACCTTGTCGCGAAACGAATCGAAGCGAATCAAAGGACACCCATGAAGAGAATGAAGAGAATTGAGGGACACCCATGAACGCAACTGACACCTTGTCGCAACTCGAAGCCACGCTTGAGGCGCGCAAGTCCGCCACGCCGGAAAAATCCTACGTGGCCAGCCTGTACGGAAAGGGATTGAACAGGATCCTGGAAAAAGTCGGCGAGGAAGCAGTCGAGGTGGTGCTGGCCGCCAAGGAGGCGGAAAGCACCGGCGGAAACTCGCACAAGGCCGTGGTTTCCGAGACCGCGGATCTCTGGTTTCACAGCATGGTCATGCTTTGCCACCTCGGCCTGAGCCACCGGGAAGTGTTGGCCGAACTGGAAAAACGATTTAACATGTCGGGTCACGAAGAGAAATCTTCACGAAAGCAATGATTTTCGGCCGGGCAGCCTTATCGTCCGTCCGGAATGGAGGTGTAGCATGGGTATCGGCGGAATAGGCATCTGGCAATTACTCATTATTCTGTTGATCGTGGTGATGCTGTTTGGCACGAAGAAACTTCGCACTCTCGGCTCCGATCTCGGCGGCGCATTGCGGGGCTTCCGCAGCGCGATGAAGGACGACGAGGGCAAGAAGGACGAGATCGAGGACCAAACCGAAACCGCCGGCGCCGAGACTGTCGGCGCCGCATCCGAAACCGCGGAAAACAAGTAGCGCCCTGTTTCCCGCCACTCCGGCGCGGGGCTTGTAAATGCCCAGTATTCATTCGACCGAACTGCTGCTGATCCTGGTGGTCGCATTGCTGGTCATCGGACCGGAGCGGCTGCCCGCGGCCATTCGCACCGTGAGCCTGTGGCTGGGCCGCTTCCGGCGCAGCTTCTACAAGGTAAAAGCCGAGATCGAACGCGAAATCAACGCCGACGAAGTGCGCCGGCAATTGCATAACGAATCGGTGCTCGCGGACATCCGCGACACGAAATCCGAAGTGAAGAAGGCCGCCGGCGAAGCGCGCGATTCGGTCAACAAGATCGTCAACTC
>JANQSV010000178.1 GCA_028279115.1 Pseudomonadales bacterium | reverse complement strand
GCCCGTCGTGCCGCCCACTCCGGAACGCGTCTTGCGCATGCTTGGCGGCGCTGATCGCGAAGCCGGCGAAATCATCGGCGAAGTGCCGCCGGACCGGGTTCCCTGCACGATCGAGAAACTCGCGATCAATGCGGTCATGGCGGGCTGCAAGCCGGAGTATTTTCCGCTCGTCATCGCCGCCGCGGAAGCCGCCCTCGACGACCGTTTCTGCATGCATGGGCTGCTTTGCACCACCTATTTTTCGTCGCCCGTAGTCATCGTCAACGGACCTGCGGCGACTCAAGCCGACATGAATTCCGGCGTCAACGCCCTCGGCCAGGGCAACCGCGCCAACGCCACCATCGGCCGCGCGCTGCAATTGATCGTCCGCAACGTCGGCGGCGGCCTTCCCGGCGGCATCGACCGCGCGGTTATGGGCAACCCCGGCAAGTACACTTATTGTTTCGCCGAAGACGAATCCGACCCGGACTGGCCGAGCCTGGCCATGGACAGGGGCTTCGCCCGGGAAGACTCGGTCGTCAGCCTGTTCGCCGGCGAAGGCTTGCAGGCGATCATCGACCAGCAGTCGCGCGCGCCCGAATCGCTCGCCGGCAGCTTTGCCGCGAGTCTGCGCACGGTGGCGCATTACAAGCTGTTCGGCATGGCGGACGCGATTCTGGTGGTCAGTCCCGAACACCGCCGGGTGTTGCGCGAAGGCGGCTGGTCCAAGGCCGATCTGCGCGCGGCGCTGTACGACCGGCTGCGCGTTCCCGGGCAACAGCTCCTGCGCGGCGCCGACGGCGTCGCCGAAGGCATGCCCGAGCGCTTGCGCAAGAAACTCCTGCACAAGTTTCGCGACGACGGCTTGCATATCGTCAGCCTCGGCGGCACGGCGGGCATGTTTTCAGCGATAATCGGCGGCTGGGTGGCGGCCGGCGAAAAGGGAAGCCAACTGGCCTCCCGCAGCATAGAATGACAAGTCCCCGAAATGGAGAGGCAACCATGACAAATGCGATATTGCTCGACCCCACGGCCGAATTGCGACCGGTGGAGCGCCGGTTGACGCCGAGGCTGGCAAACCTGTCCGGCGCCACCGTCGGCCTGCTCGATATTTCCAAGCCGCGGGGCAAGGAATTTCTCGACGCAGTGGAATCCCTGCTCGAAGCACAGGGGGCGCGGGTAAGGCGCTACAGCAAGCCCACTTTCGCCCGGGTCGCGCCACCCGCCCTGCTGCGGCGGATCGGCGCCGAGTGCGACGCGGCAATCGAAGCCCTGGCCGACTGAGGCTCCTGCACGTCGTGCAGTTTGCATGACATGCTCGACCTCGAAAGCCGTGGCCTGCCGGCCGGATTCGTCGCGTCCCGCGAATTCGAAGACGCCGCGGCGGCCCAGGGCAGATCGCTCGGCATCGCGCCGAAAAGCGTATTCGTGCCGCATCCGATCCAGGATCGGACCGATGCGGAAATGGCCGATCTCGCGCGCGAGGCGATCAACGACATCAAGGCGCTGATCGCCGATTCGTGAAACGTTCAGCTTGACGCGAGTTTCATTCAACCAATATCCAGACGGAGCAAGGCATGACAACCGAAGCTGTAATCGTATCCACCGCCAGAACCCCCATCGGCAAGGCCTACCGGGGCGCATTCAACGACACCGACGGACCTTCCCTGGCCGCCCACGCCATCGCGCAAGCGGTGGAACGGGCCGGAATCGAACCCGGCGAGGTGGATGACGTGATCATGGGCTGCGCCATGCAACAGGGATCCACCGGACAGAATATCGGCCGCACGGCGGGTGTGGCCGCCGGCCTGCCCTCCTCCGTCGCCGGCATGAGCATCGACCGCCAATGCGCTTCCGGCATGATGGCCATCGCCACCGCCGCGAAACAGATCGTGCACGACGGCATGCCCGTAGTCGTCGGCGGCGGCGTCGAATCGATCAGCCTGGTGCAGAACGAGCATCGCAACGGTTACCGGGCCCAGGACCCGAACGTGATCGCGCGTTCGCAACATGCCTACATGTCGATGCTCGAAACCGCCGAAGTCGTCTCCAAACGTTACAACGTCAGCCGCGAACAGCAGGACGAGTTCGCCCTGCAAAGTCAGCAGCGCACCGCCGCCGCCCAGCAGGCGGGCAGGTTCGACGATGAAATCGCGCCGTTGCCGTCCACCATGTTGTTCACCGACAAGGAAACCGGCAAACAAAGCAAGCACGAAGTCACGCTGGAAAAGGACGAGGGCAACCGGCCCACGACGACAAGCGAAGGACTTGCCGGTCTGCGCACGGTCTTCGAAGGCGGCGTCATTACCGCCGGCAACGCGAGCCAGTTGTCCGACGGCGCCTCCGCCTCGGTCTTGATGGACGCGAAAGTCGCCGAACGCAAGGGCCTTGAACCGCTCGGCGCCTATCGCGGCATGGCCGCCGCCGGACTCGACCCCGATGAGATGGGCATCGGGCCGATCTACGCTGTGCCGAAACTGCTCGAGCGTTTCAACCTGACGATGGGCGACATCGACCTGTGGGAACTGAACGAGGCTTTCGCCGTGCAGGTTGTCTATTGCCGCGACCACCTCGGCATTCCCAACGAGAAGCTAAACGTCAACGGCGGCGCCATTTCCATCGGCCATCCCTATGGCATGAGCGGCGCGCGCCTGGTCGGCCACGCCCTGCTCGAAGGCAAGCGCCGCGGCGCCCGCTACGTCGTCTGCACCATGTGCGTCGGCGGCGGCATGGGCGCCGCGGGACTATTCGAGGTGTATTGAATGCCTTTGTTTCGGATCACGGACGATGAACTCTCAATAATGCAGGAGACATCCGTTGAGCTTGAAAGCCGTTTGGAGGATTGGCTGGAAAGCAGTCCATGGGCTATCGCACAAGAGCCTATACTATGGATTGGCAGACAATCGAGTGCTTCAGTTGGGGATGGAACTATTTTCCCAGACTTGCTCGGAGTTGACTCCGAGGGCAACCTTGTCATCGTTGAGCTAAAAAAGGTTCCAGTGGCTCCAAATTACTTCGGAGCGGCAACTCCGATTCTGCACATCGGTCGGCTGATACCCCGATGAGAGAAGTGATCTGGAACGCGGCACAGGAGTTGACAAAAGGTAACAAAATCAGTGTATCACTATGAAAGAACTTAAGCCTATAATTAAAAAAAGTTATCCAAATTTCAATATGAAAAATCTAGGATCGGAGATACATGCATACTGTGTTAATTCTGCATCTCGCAGACATTATCGATCTGGTGGAAATTACAGTTATTACTGGCAAATCGAAAGAGGAAAGTTTCGCCTGTATGATCAAGACAATGACAAATAATCAATACAGAACTGGTCAGCTGAGAAATAGAGTAAATCCATACATCGCTCCGAGGTTAATCACAATCCAAAGCACAGTGAATAACCCCGGGCTGTATTGAGACAGCAATCACCTCTCCATTGCGTGCAGAAATTAATCATAATCATTGTTATTCGATGCTTCCAAGATGTGATTTGAAATTCCATGTAAAGACAAAAATTCGGGGGCAATTCTTGGATACGTTACCCTACCCCATACATCAGTTTCACTATTTTTTTGAATCTCTAATTCCATGATCTCAATAATTATTGGGATAAGAAAACTCATGACAGCAGTGCCATGAACTATCTGCCTTCTTCCAGCTCCATATGGATATGTAGTCCCGCCATGAAAAATCTGATTTCGCAGTTCATATAGCCTTATGAATATTTGGGGAAGAAACTTTCTCAAGTCTTTGTTCTCCCAAGCCTCCATCAGGCATTTGTTCTCATTTTGAAATTCTTCCTTCCAACTTTCCAATTCTCTGACATCTTCTTCCCTGGCAAGTTTCCAAAATTCTTTGGATAAACACGGATTCTCTAAGAACGATTCAATCGAATCTCGAAGTTCCGCTTCAAATATTTGATTCAGTGACTTTTTCCCACGGCTTATTATATTTTGCAGAAATCTTTTGAATACGAAACTATCCGTTAGATTCTTTTTTTTGATTCCCTTCTTTTCTCTCTCTTCTGCGAAATTTTTCAGAGATTCCTCGTTTCCATATGCAGCATTAAAACTTATCCACAGGAAAATGAATCTTTCAACAATTGTAATTCTCTTTCGGTTACTGCGTTTCAGCCAAGTCTTCGCGCGCCGTATTCGATCTTCATTGTGTTTTTGCTGAGTGTGATTGTTGAACAAGGCTATGATCTCCGTCATATCAGTCTCCGTAAGTTGCGGATTCATACTCTCGGCAACAGTTGGTAGACGACGTGGATGTCAACGTGGTTCTCCCAGTCGGCGAGCTGCATGACCGGTGTGGGGGCGACGGCTCCGCTGATGAATCCCCCTGATTCGAACACCATTTCCGGGCCGTTGGAGAGGGGCGCCCGTCGCGCGTATTCTTCGATCATCGATTGTACGGCCCCAACTTCGGCGACTGCCGCAAGACCCGTCAACCAGTCTGCTTTCATTGGACCCTCCTGGCGGAACGGGCGAACATAGAAGCAATCCGTCCATTATAACCGTATGGACGAAGCCATATTTGATGCTGGAATCGAACCGCCAAATTACAGCTTGCATTTTTTTGCAGATTTACTTATTTTCTGAAATGTACGTTTATCTGAGATAAGATTCATGGAACTGGCCAAAATTACTTCAAGAGGACAGACGACTATCCCCAAGCGGATTCGCGAGGCGATCAATCTGACTGAAGGAGACGTAATCGCCTTCGAAATCGAAGGCGATCATCTGCTCGTGCGCAAGTTGATTCCAGGGCAGGACGACTACCTGAAGGGAATCGGCGGCAGTTTGAGCGAGTGGGATTCACTCGAAGACGAGAAGGCCTGGCGTGACCTTTGATCCATTTGACGTGGTAGCCGTCCCGTTTCCGTTCACTGACCGTCAGGCGTTCAAGCGGCGCCCGGCTTTGGTTCTGTCATCAGATCGGTTCAACCGTACTCATGACCAGTCCGTCCTGGTCATGATCACTTCAACGACGGGAAACTGGCCCAGCGACGTTTCTCTCGAAGACTGGCGAGAAGCCGGCCTCAGCTTTCCATGCAAGGTTCGATTCAAACTCTTTACCCTCGAAAACTCACTGGTTGTCAGAAAGATCGGAAGCCTGTCCGAAAAAGATACGCGAACTGTGCGAAGTGCGCTTTCGCGCCATCTTGATCTAGGCTGAGTTCGCACCGGAAATCTCGATGTGCGGATTGTGGCCCACATCGGGATACAGCAGCAGCGCGGAGTTCTGCAACTCGTTATGCCCATGGGTGGCCCGGGGCGAAGTCAGGATGCCGTGTAGTCAACCGCGTCAACAAGAAAGTGACCTTGCTTGTCGCAGGCATTCAGGACGAGAGTAAAAAACCGAAAGGATACGCGAAGAGCAGTAAACACCGGAAACTCATGTCGCACCCCTGGCCATACCGCACCAGTAGTGGATTTTTCTTACGGCACGATAGCAAAGTCGTATCGATCAAGCAGGGTAAAGAGTTCGTCTTTGTTGGCGAATTCTGAGAGCTTACCCAGGGAACGATGCTTCCAGATGGACTCAGTGCGACTGAAGATTGCGGCAAGCCGTTGTTCCGGATCGTGACGGGAACGGTATAACAAGCCGTCAGGCTGTTCGGGATGATCATGGAAGGCTTGCGTCCAAAGCTGGGCAATTGAATAGTCGCCGCTTGTCAGCCGGGAATCGCCGAGGCCCATTCTTACCGGTCCAGGCCCAGCAAGGTCAACCAGAGTAAGTTCACGTTTGGCGTTGAATTTTACCAGGAGGAAAGAGTTCAGCCTTTCCTCGGTCGCTGCGCGAATGGCTTGGCGGCAGAACACTTCCACAAAAGCTCCGGCCAAATCTTCTGCCAGGTAAAGCGTACCGAATTTGGAATTCGGGGAATCGAACCGTCCTTTGCCGGTTCGTCCGAAGAAGGCCGGCGAAAATTCCGTCCGGTGGAACCGGTACCAGCTTGATTCCGGCGCAAAGTGCGCCAGCGTCAGTTCCTGCCGGCTGAAATCATCGCTCGGTGGTTGGGGCGCGGGAGGCCGCTTCTCCATGGGTTTCCCGAGTTAGTTATCAGTATCAGAATCCATGGACAGGATTTAGTTCGCGAATCTTTCGCCGCGTTGCTAGACCGTATCCTGGACGTCGTGAAGGAGCGCCGCTCTCAGAACGGGCTCTACCGAACCGGCCGCAAGGGCATCAACGGGCGCCACCCCATCAAGCGCATCCTGTCCGCTGGCGAGAAATATAAACTTTGTCCAAGGGTCGGAGTCGCCCAACGCTTTGAGCGTCTGGGTTAGTCCGGGAAGAATGACCATGCCGCTACGGTCCAATTGACACCGGGGGTAGAGATAACGCCCGCCGTCAGGCACACCGAGCAAGCCGCCGGCGAGACGTCTTTGATTGACTCCCTGCCTGCTGATGCCAAGCGCACTTGCAAGTTCCGGCGCAGTGAGACAGCCGCCTTGGGATTCCAGCAGTTGCCTACGCATGATGGCGCCCCGCAAGCGCACCCGCATTTCGGGGTCTGAAACCTGCGCCGGAGACAAGGCCAAGGTCGTGAGCATCGTCCAGAAGTCATCGGGCGCGGATAATGCCGCGACCCGGTCGTCCTTGCTCATCGCCTTGAACGCTTGGTCAAGGTATCTGTCGATACGGGCGCGCCAAGCGCGATACAGTGCATTATCTCGTTGAGGCGCCGTTGGCGATACTGATTCAACTTGAGTTGACACGGCTAGTTACCCATAGGTTTACGAAACCTATTTTACATAGTATGTAAATTTCGTCAACTAACCTGTTTGTTTCATTTGCCACCCGAATGGATGCCTCATGACCCCATTTCCATGGCCTCGGAATGGGTGTCCCATGACCTCATGCCATGTGCGCCGGCGGCGGCGTGGGGGCGGCAGGGCTATTCGAGGTGTATTGATCAGTCTCCGCAAGTTGCGGTTTCAATTTTCCGACAGCAGTTCGTAGACGACTTGTATGTCAACGCGGATTTCCCGGTCGGTGAGTTGCATGACCGGAGCGGGGACATCGGCTCCGCTGACAAAACCTGCGGATTCGAACATTATTTCCGGGCCGGAGAAAGCCATCGGCGCCCATTGCGCGGGTTCCTCGATCATGGACTGTACCGGGCCAACTTCCGCGCCTGCGGCCCCGGCCATTGTCTCGGCTTTTTGCCTGGCCGCGAGAACGGCTTCTCGCAAAGCTTCGAGTTCAAGTTGTTCGCGCTCCGAGTGGGTGAATTCGGGGGGATCGATGCGGTGCAGCCGCAAGCTGGAAAGGCGCCCAAGAATCTCGCCATAGGCATCGATCAACCGCGTTTCAAGTTCGATCACGCGCTCAACGGACTCGCCTAGATAGCGCCCGCTTCCCCTGCTCCAATCGTATTCCGGCCCGCTCCAGAAGCGTGACGAATCGATGCTCTCCTCATCCACGCCCGCTTCTGTCAACGCCGCCACCGCTTCTTCCACGATCTCGTCGGCGCGTTGGCTGGCTAGAGCCAGCGATTCGGCTGTCTGCCTGACGACCAGCCGCAGTTCGAGCGTGTCCGGCGCGGCCGTAACGGTTCCCGTGGCCCTGACCTGAATGATTCCCCTTTCCGCGGTCGATACTGGCTCAGCCGCTAAAAACGTAACCGGCACAATCGCAGCAACTGTTGCAATACCCGCCAACCAACCTGCTTTCATCTTGTCCTCCCGCCGAAACCGGCGAACTTGGAAGAATCCAGTCGATTATATCCGCGCTGACGAGACGCGGCATATTTTTACGAAGCCGTTTTTCCTATTCGCTTGCGTTTTTCCAGAGATGTACATACTGTTCCCACCCGTCTCCAATCGGGTGGCAACACTGTGGAACTGGTACGAGTTGGTTCAAGGGGAAGAACGACAATTCCAAAGCGTATTCGCAAAGCGTTCGGCCTGCGTGAGGGCGATGTAGTCGCCTTCAATGTGGAGAACGCAAGTTTGCTCGTGCGCAAGCTGATTCCGCTACACGACGAAATCCTCAAGGGGGTCGGCGGCAGCTTTTGCGAGTGAGTGTCGCCCGAAGACGAACAGGCGTGGCGTGATCTTTGATCCGTCAATCCAGAATCCCAAAGTCGTATCGAAGATGAGCAGAGAGCTGTTACGCCGTGTCCTGAATATCGTGACGCCGCGCCGCTCTCAGTTCTTGAGGTGTATCACTAGCAACATGTCCTGACTCCTGCAAATTGGCTTGACATGACATGTATTAGAGCAATAATAGAGCCATCTTATAGCCAGTTTATAGCTGGCTTAGTACTCACTAGTAAGCACGAGGCTGAAATGGAAACGAAGAAAGTGACAATGGGTCTAACCAAACGAGACATAGCGAATACGGAAGTCCTGGTAGAGCGCATGCATGCCAGAAACAAGGCAACTGTGGTGAGCAATGCACTGGCGCTCACGGCAATGTTGACGGAGCGCACCTCAGAAGGCGACGAACTATTGCTTCGGAAGAAAGATGGAACGTTGGAGAGGATACTTATAGCTAACATGTGAGAGAGGAAGTGATGGGAGAGCACGGACAGCACGACGGATCGAAACAGCCAGACACGCCGCCCCAGCAAGAGGATTGGGGGGATTCGCCCGGCGCCAAGGAACCGGAGCAAAGAAGTGCGTACCACAACGACATCTGGTTTTGGAGAATTACCGTGGTCGCTCTGGCGGCAATCGTATTGATAGCACTGGTCGGGGATCTTTGGCTGGCCTCACTGGGCAAGGAAATTCCCCAGGCAGTTCTGGCATTAGGCGCCACCGCCGTCGGGGCGCTTGGCGGAGTAGTCGCGGGGCAACGCTAAGAGCGACTCAAACTACCGCCATTCGCCGGCCGGCTGGTCGGGATCGGACTCCAGGAACCGGATCGGCCATGGGTAGTCGATCTCTTCAAAGTTGATCGATACGGGGCCCCAATTATCGGGGGCCTCGGCCGGCGGCTGCGCGGGCCATTCATCCTCGGCGAAAACCTGGGGAATGGCGAGCATCACGCCGGCGACCGACAACATTGCCAGCAGTTTGTGCTTGATCTTGTCCATGGTGTTTCCCTGTAAGCTCTTGCAACCCTGGCGGTCGCCGCCGACGTTTTGAAATGCGATACTTCGATTATAGCCGCAAAGAGGCGCCGCATGGATTTACCCCACCGCCCGAAACGAATCGTTATTCCACCGATCTGGTTTGCGCTCGGCCTGA
>JANQSV010000150.1 GCA_028279115.1 Pseudomonadales bacterium | reverse complement strand
GACTTCAACAGCGCCGCGGCCAACGGCAAGCGGGTATCGCTCGCCGACCTGATCGTGCTCGGCGGCGGCGCCGCGGTCGAACAGGCGGCGCGCGCGGCCGGAGAGGACATCGAAGTACGCTTCTCGCCCGGCCGCGCCGACGCCGGCGCCGAGCAGACCGACGAGGAATCCTTCGTCGTGCTGGAACCGGCGGCGGACGGCTTCCGCAACTGGCTCGGCGGAAGATTCTCGGTCTCGGCCGAGGAACTGCTGGTCGACAAGGCGCAATTGCTGACCTTGACCGCGCCCGAAATGACGGCGCTCGTCGGCGGCATGCGCGTACTCGGCGCGAACGCCGACGGCTCCGCCAACGGCGTCTTCACCGATCGGCCGGAAACCCTCAGCAACGACTTCTTTGTCAACCTGCTCGACATGAGTACGGCCTGGAACGCCGTCTCCGACGACGAAGACGTATTCGAGGGCTGCGACCGCGCCACGGGCGACCTGCGCTGGACCGCCACTCGCGCCGACCTCGTCTTCGGCTCGAACTCCCAGCTCCGCGCGCTCGCCGAAGTCTACGCCTGCGCGGACTCGCAATCGAAGTTCGTCAGCGACTTCGCCGCAGCCTGGAGCAAGGTAATGGAACTCGACAGATTCGACCTGTCCTGATTCCGGAGTCCCGCAAAAGAAAGGGGCGGCGCGTGCGCCGCCCCTTTTCCGTTTTTGCGATTTTTGTTCGTGACGTCAAGGAGTTGGAAGTGAGGCATTGGGGGTTCTATTGTATGGGGATTATATCGAATAGTTGGCGCGAAGGCGGTTGACCCGATCACGGGCTGGGCATGCCCAGCCCCTACAGCTTCATGCGGTTCGGTTGCAGGGACGAGGCATGCCTCGCCCGCCTGGATTCACGACGTCAACCATTCGATATAATCCCCTAATTGTATATATGATCTCGCGAAGATTCAGACTCAGGCCGCGAGCCAGATCAGGACTCCCGCGGCCAGCACGATCAGTTGACTGAAGCGGTCCTCGACGGCGAACAGCACCGGATCCTCGTGGAGCCGGCCGGCCCGAGCCAGCCGCCAGATACGGACGAGCAGCACGATCAGCAAGGGGCAGATCAGCCAGAGCAGAAGAGGCGAACCATAGAGGCGCGTCGTCGCCGGCGCGTTGATGTAGAACGCGAAGACGACCACGGCCATGAGGCTGGCCAGGGAGCCGATCACGGACAACAGCGGTTCGTGGATCTTGCGATAGGCCCTTCCGCTCACCGCGCCCGCCGGCGCGGCTTGCAGGTTGACCAGCTCCGTGACCCGCTTGACCATGGCCAGACCAAGGAAAAAGCAGAGCGAAAAGGCGATCAGGAAATTGGTGGTCACTACCGCGATTGCCTCGGCGCCTGCCGCAACGCGCAAGGCGTAAAGCCCCGCCAGCGTGGCTACATCGAGCAGGAAAATCCGTTTCAGCGCGAAACTGTAAAGACAGGTAAGCAGCCAGTAAATCAACAGCACGAAGAGGAAATCCGCCGGCAGCAGCAGCGAGACCAGAAACGCGCCGAGCAGCAGCGCGGGCGCGGCGGCGAATCCCGCGGCAAGCGTCAGTTCTCCCGAAGCGAACGGACGCTTGCATTTGGTCTGGTGTGCGCGGTCGTTGTCGAGGTCGAGCATGTCGTTGAGCAGATAGACGCTCGACGCGCACAGGCAGAAACTCACGAAGCCGATCACGGAAGCGAACAGCAATTCCGGCCGGGTCAATTGATGCGACAGGATCAGCGGCACGAACAGCAAGGTATTCTTGAGCCATTGATGGGGCCGCATGGCGCGCAGCAGCGGTTCGGACAAAGCGGGAGCCGAGCCAAAACGCAGCACTTCGACGTGGCTGTTCTCAAACCTGTCGCTGATCGACGAGCCGCAGTTCACGAGCAGAACCTGCCCGGCCCCGGCCCAGACGGGAAGATCGGCGCGCGAGTCGCCGGCATAAGCGAACTTGCCTGCTTGCACGATCTCTTCGATGCGTTGCAACTTGTTCCGCGCTTTCAGATTGGTTTTCCCGTCGCTGCCGATGGCGGCATCGAACAGACCGACATGTTCGGCCACGGCGCTCACATATCGCTGATTCGAAGCCGAAATCAGCGTCATCGCCCGCCCCCGCGCCCGCTGATCCCCGAGCCAAGCCAGGAACGCCGCGTTATACGGCAGTCCGGCCGGGTCGATCTCCACCCGGCGCGCGATCTGATGTTTCAGCCAGGCGCGGCCCTTGAGCAGCCAGAAGGGAACAACGGCCAGATAAAGCGGATTGCGCCGGATCAGCAGCAACAGCGATTCGAACAGCAAATCCGTCCGGATCAGGGTTCCGTCGAGATCGACGAAGAGATGCGCATCTGGATCAGTTGGCATCTATCCCGCCCTCTATGACATCGATGTGGATTTCGGCATCGGGAAAGTCCCCGTAGCGCAGGCCACGCCGCAAATCCACTGTGTTCCTTGGCGGGTAATTAACAGTTATGGTCTCTTCAGCTTCTTCTGCCAGTGCATAGAGCGCCGCGTAGGTTTGTTGAAACTCCACGTGTCTGGTATAGGTATTACCCATGCCCCAGACGCTAAGTAGCGCTACGAACAATATCGCTGCCGGTCGCGGTGTCGATGAAAACGCCACGAAAAGGATCAGAATAAACGGAATCAGATACAGCCGGTCGACGAAATTATGCGCGCCCATCAGGCTCTCGAATTGATAACCGAACATGCCCAGATAGATGATCGTACTCATGCCGAAGATCGCCAGTACGGTCAATTCCGGCCATATGCCCCGCACGGCTATAAAAGCTATTGGCAAGGCGGCCCCGCGCCGACCCAGAATGTCGGGTGTCCCGGCCAGAACGTATATGACTGCGCGATGAAGCCACTGGCGAAACTGCCAATACCGAAAATGCCAGAAAAATCCGCGGTTTTAGACTTGTGCCGCCGGATTTGGAATCTTCCAGAATCATCTTTCAGCGGCGGGTATATCGGGTCAGAAGGCTGGATGTATCCCAGCGGCTGCCGCCCATTTGCTGGACTTCCTCGTAGAAGCCGTCAACGATTTTCGCGACCGGCAACTCGGCGCCGATGCGCTCCGCCTCCTCCATCGCCATGCCCAGATCCTTGCGCATCCAGTCCACCGCGAAGCCGAATTCGTATTCGTCCCGCAACATCGTCCGGTAGCGATTGCTCATCTGCCAGGAACCCGCCGCGCCTTTTGAAATCGTTTCGATCACCGCCTCCGCGTCGAGTCCCGCGCGAAGCGCGAAATTGAGCGCCTCCGCCAAGCCCTGGACGACGCCGGCGATACAAATCTGGTTGACCATCTTGGCCAACTGACCGCTGCCCACCGGGCCGATCAACTTGCTGAAAGCGGCATAGGCCTCCAGTATCGGTTCGGCTCTCTCGTACGTTTCCGCCTCGCCCCCGATCATGATCGTCAGGGCGCCGTTTTCCGCTCCCGCCTGACCGCCCGAAACCGGCGCATCGAGAAAATCGACGCCGCGTTCGCTTGCGGCGGCCGCAAGTTCCCGCGCGAGCGTGACCGAGGCTGTCGTATGGTCGATCAGGATCGAACCCGGTTTCATCCCCGCCAGCGCTCCGGTTTCGCCGAGAACCACCGCTCGCACGTCGTCGTCATTGCCCACGCAAACCATGACAAGGTCGCAGTTCCGCGCCACCTCCGCCGGTGTCGGCGCACTCTCGCCGCCATGTTCCCCGGCCCATTTACGGGCTTTGTCCGCGGTGCGGTTGTAGACGCGGACCGCGCCCGCCTTCTGTTGCAGATGACCGGCCATGGGATAACCCATGACGCCCAGACCGATGAAAGCCAGTTTCATGATTTCTCCAGATTCAGATTGCGATGGTTTTTCAGCGGATGTGCGCCCGAAACGAACGCATGAACGTTTCTCCTGTCAGATCAGATCGGATTGCCAGTCCTGGCGCAGCGCCTGCACCATGTCGCCCATGCTGGCGAAGCGCTTGCCGGGATCTTTTTCCAGGCAGCGCATCGCAACCTGTTCAAGCAGCCGCGGCACGTGCACGGACGCGACCTCCGAAGGCGGCGGCGGCGTGTCCTTCAACACGCTTTCGATAATCTGGTGGAGTTTCTGGCCCCTGGCGGGCGGCTTGCCGCAAAGCGCTTCGTACAGCACCGCGCCAAGGCTGAACACGTCGGTTCGATAATCGATGTCTGGATCCTGGTTGATCTGTTCGGGCGACATGTACCAGGCCGAGCCCTGGGCCTTGTGCTTGCCGGTGATATTGACGTCGCCGACCGAGATCGCCGATTGCCCGATGACGTCGTTCATGCCGTCGCCCCGGGCGCCCCAGACCTTGGCCAGACCCCAGTCGAGGAGCAGCACTTCGCCATATGGCCCGGCGAGAATGTTTTCGGGCTTGATGTCGCGATGCGCGACGCCATGCGTATGTGCGTATTCGAGTGCGTAACCGATCTGCTTCACGACTTCCATCAATTGCGTAAGATCGTAGCGTTCGCGGTAGTCGAGAATCTCGCGCAAGGTGTAGCCGTGCACCAGTTTCATCGTGAAAAAGGGATTGCCGCGAGCGTCGCGCCCCAGTTCGTAGGTCGGCACGGTATTGGGGTGCTGCAACATGGCGGAAACCCGCGCCTCGCGGATCAGGCGCTGCTGTTCGACTTCGTCCCGGGCGAACTCGGGCCGCAAGGTCTTGTAACAGACGAA
>JANQSV010000144.1 GCA_028279115.1 Pseudomonadales bacterium | reverse complement strand
TCGTGGGCATTGTCGATGACCAGCAGGATCGACTTGCCCGAACGCGCGAGTTCGATGGCGCGTTCGCCGAGCGCATCGAGGCTCTTGTTGAGATCGCTGCGACCGATGTCGGCAGGCGGGTCGAGTTCCAGTTTCAGCAACAGATCGCGCAACAGATATTGCGCTGTCGTGAAGAGATCGACCGAAATCAGCACCGGCCGGAAATCGTTCCCGGAGAGTTCGCAGAAGCGAAAGGCGAGCCGGGTCTTGCCGCTTCCTTCCGGTCCGATCACGGCATCGAGCGAGACCCGCCTGTCTTCGCCGGCCAGCACATTGAACAACAGGTTTTCGCGACCGCCGCCGCCGAAAAAGTCATCCCGCTGAAACTCGCCGTCGAACGGATCGTGTTTCAGCCGCAACTTTTCGACATATGGTTTCATGATTTAATGGCAGAGTCCGGCTTGGGCCGTCAATGTCTGCGCAAGCAGCGACTCTTCCACCTCGTCCGCGATTACCGCCCTCCCTATGCCCTTCAGCAGCACGAAGCGGATTCTGCCCTGCTCGGCCTTCTTGTCGGAAGACATCGATTCAATGTATCTGCTTATGCTTATATCGGCAGGCGGAATCACAGGCATACCGAAATCTTCCTCGAGAACCACCCGGATTCGCCGCGCCGCCGCGGGATCCAGCCAGCCCAGGCGGCTTGACAGATCGGCCGCCATCACCATGCCTGCGGCGACGGCCTCGCCGTGCAGCCAGGCGCCGTAACCGGTGGCGGCTTCGATGGCGTGGCCGAACGTATGGCCGAGATTGAGCAGGGCGCGCATGCCCGCTTCGCGCTCGTCCCTGGCGACGATATCGGCCTTCGCCCGGCAACAGCGGGCCACGGCTTCGGCGAGCAGGTCCGGCTCCAGCGCCAGCAAGCCGGCGGCGTGCCGCGCCAGCCAATCGAAGAAATCAGCGTCATTAATGAGTCCGTACTTGACCACTTCCGCCAGGCCAGCCTTTACTTCACGCTCGGACAGCGTCTTCAGCACCGTCATGTCCGCCAGCACGCAGGCCGGCTGATGGAAGGCGCCGATCATGTTCTTGCCGAGCGGGTGGTTTACGCCGGTCTTGCCGCCCACAGACGAGTCGACCTGGGCAAGCAGGGTCGTCGGCGCCTGGATGTAGCGCACGCCTCGCAGCCAGGTGGCGGCGGCGAAGCCCGTGATATCGCCGATCACGCCGCCGCCCAGGGCGATCAGGGTGGACTTGCGGTCGAGTTTCGCCGCCATGAGCTTGTCGTAGATTCCGTCGAGCGTGGCCAGATTCTTGTGCTGCTCTCCATCCGGGAGAACGATGGTGGTTACCGGCACGCCTTGCAGGGCTTCGAGCACCCGGTCCAGGTAAAGCGGCGCGACGACATCGTTGGTGATCAACGCGGCCTGGCCCCCGCCCAGAACCTGCCGCAGGAACTCGCCGTCGGCCAGCAGTCCTTCTCCGATATGTATCGGATAACTTCTCTCGCCCAGGTCCACGTTCAACGTCTGCATGTCGATGTCTCAACCCGCGGCGGCGCTTCCCGTCCGATAGCGGCTCAATTCCCGCTTGACGGCCCTGCTGACCAGATGCGGGTACTTGCGTTTGGCTTCGACCCGGATGTCCGCCAATTCGCAATAGATCGGATGGCGGGCCTCGTACAACTCGCGGATGCGTTGCTCGCGATCCCCGGTGCGCAGCAAGGGCCTGTTTTCGTCTTTCAGCTTTCGGCTCAATTGCGCTTCGAGCGAAACGTAGAGGTAGACCACGATGCCCCGGTCTTTCAGCAGGTCCCGATTCCCGGGATCCAGCACGGCGCCGCCTCCGGTCGCCAGCAGAATTTCCTGCCGTTCCGTCAGCCTGGCGATCATGCGCGTTTCCCGGCGCCGGAAGCCGGCTTCTCCCTCCATGTCGAAGATCCAGGAAATGCTGGCGTTCACCGCTTTCTCGATCTCGTGATCGGAATCGAGAAACATCAACCCCAGATCCCGCGCCAGCAAACGTCCCACGGTGGTCTTGCCGGCGCCCATCGGGCCGATGAGAAATACGTTCTCGGTCTCTTTCATCAGTGCGCAATGGTAAACAATTTCCGGGATGGGATGAACTCGAAACGCCGCTGCCGCGATGCGGGGGTGCGGCGGACGCCGTAAATCCGGTCCAGCCGCCAAGCACAGCTTGGCATCGTTCCGGCCGCGCATGAAGCTTCGCTTCATAAACGCTTGCCTGCACCCCTGGAGGCTCCGGGCTCGGCTGTCCCTGCCTCGCACGCCCGCCGCACCCCCGCATCGCGACAGCGGCTGGCGCAGTGCGGAATCCGATCTCCCGGGCTTCGATGTTGAGTTGAGACTCAGAGGGTGGCGGGAATGATTCCCGGCGTGATGAAGATCAGCAATTCGGTGCGCCTGGTATCGGCGACGGTTCGCTTGAACAGCCACTCCAGCCCGGGAATATCGCCCAATATGGGCGTCTTCGATTCGGTGGCGGTCGCCTCTTCGCGAAAGACGCCGCCGAGGACGATGGTTTCGCCGTCGTCGACCAGCGCGCTGGTTATGACTTCGTTGGTGTTTATCGACGGCGCGCCGGAAGCAGTGGGCGAAATCGAGTCCTGGCGGATTTCGAGTCGCATGTTGATCTGATCGTTCGGCGTGATTCTGGGCGTTACCCGCAGCAGCAGGACGGCGTCCTCGAACTGGGTGACCGAACCGCCCGCCGCACCCCCGGCCTGGGACTGGTAGGGGATTCTCACGCCGGAGCGGATTTCGGCCGTAACCTTGTCCTGTGTGGTCACTTTCGGCCTTGCGATGATCTCGCCGTTGCCGCTGCTTTCGATGGCGGCCAGTTCGAGTTCGATCAACTCGCTGTTGCCGGCATAGCCGATATTGAAGGTAGTCCTGGACGCCATGCCCAGATCGAGCGCCAGTTCGTTCCGCGCTTGCGCCGGCGCAAGTCCCCGGGCAAATCCGTAGCGGAATCGGCTTCCCGGTTCCGGCGATCCCGCGGCGCCCCAGCGAACGCCGAATTCGCGGGAGTAATCGGTGGAAACGTTGACGATCCGGGCT
>JANQSV010000141.1 GCA_028279115.1 Pseudomonadales bacterium | reverse complement strand
CGTTGGAACCGCGATCTCTTCAAGCGGAACTTCGAGTTTGCGGAAGCTGATGGCGAGATCCTGCGCCATGCCGCGATAGCCGGCGCGCACCGATTCGGCTTGATCCGCTTCCAGAACATCGGCGATCTCGGGCCTTGCCAGCACTTTCTTGTCGGAGAAACTCAGTTCCCCGCGCAATTTTTCGAGCACCACGCCCGGCTCGTCCGGAAAGAAGAATTGCTTCAGCCGCAACAACCTGTCCACGACCGGAGGGATGACGCCGGCAAGCAAGGCGCAGGCGCCGCCCGGCGAGGCCAGCGCCCTGGCGGGAATGCCCGCGAGATTGACTTGGGCCACTACCCGTTCCGGACTCAAGCGGCACAGATGCAAGGCGTATATGCCGCCGCCGCCTTTCGCCACGATACCGAAACGGTCAATGCCAAGTTCCGAGAGAACCGATGGCAGATTCTCGCAGAATGAACGCGGCGACTTGCAAACGAAATAGTCGGAACGGCCGACGCCGGGGCGATCGAAAGCGATGAGGCGGTAGCCGCAACGCAGCGCGCCCTGGTGCAAGAGAGAGGCTTCGAGCCGCGAACTGCCGGTATCATGGAAATACAGGAGAGGGAATCCTTCCGGGTCGCCGTAGGCGTTGAAGGCAAGCCGCGAACCATTCGGCAGGCACAGCAGACCGTCAGCCTCGTGTAAGGAATGCGGCGCCGGGAAAATCCAGCTCCCGCCCGCCGGTGCGAAATAGTTCGGAGTGTGGAATTGTCTGGCGTTCACTCTCCCCGCTTCCTTCTTGAAACCTGGACTGCAACCCGATTGGTGGGAATTTTTCCCACGCAGTATAACCCGATTTTCATTATCGGGATATGATGGGCGCTTTTGTGGGAATTTTTTCCAGCCATGACTATAATCTGGGCAATGAGTCCAGCATCACGACATCCACCGGAAATGCCTCCCGCCCGTCTGGTCGACGCGGTGCGCCGGATTATGCGACCCTTCGTGCGGCTGCTGATCTCCTATCAGCTTACTTATCCGCTGTTGATCCGGATTCTGAAGTCGGTCTATGTCGAGGTGGCCATGTCGGATTTTTCCGTCAACACGGCGCCGCTTTCGGATAGCCGCATCAACCTGCTTACCGGGATTCATCGAAAGGACATCAAGAAATTGCGCAATGAGCGCCCCGAATCGGGACAGCCTGCCGCCGCCGCTTCCCTCGGCGCGCAACTCGTCGCCGAATGGCTGGGCTCCGACCGCTTCGCCGGCGCCGGCGGCGAAGCGCGCGCGCTGCCCCTGAAGACCACCGATCCCGGCACTCCAGGCTTCGATACCCTCGTCGCCGAAGTTTGCCGGCAGGATATCCGGCCGCGCGTAATCCTCGACGAATGGATCCAACTCGGCGTCGCCAGACTGGACAAGGATCATGTTGTGTTGAATACGGGCGCTTTTACCCCGGAACACGGATTCGACGAAAAGGTTTTCTTTTTCGAGAAAAACCTGCGGGACCATATCGCCGCGGGCGCCGACAATCTGCGCGACCGCGAACCGCCTCACTTCGACCGCAGTGTCTATTACGACGGCCTCGGTCCCGCCTCGATCAAGGAGTTGAAAGAGCTGGCCGATGAGCTGGGCATGCAAGCCCTGACCAGGCTGAACCGGCGCGCCCTGGCGCTGCAAAAGGCCGATTCCGCCGGACTTGCTCGAAACGGATTGGGGTATCGGATAAACTTCGGTATCTTCAATTACACCACTTCAAACCGAATCGGCAAGGAGTTCCAGGAAGAAAGCTGATGCCCCAGATTTTGAATCAGCTATCGAATCCGCAGAGACTGTTGCTGGCGCTGTTTTTTCTTGCCGTCGCCGCGCTCAATACGGGTAGTTCCGGAGGTTTGAGATTCGGTGGCGACGAGGACGAAGGCAGCGGTTTCGGCGGCACCGGGAAAACGCCGGCCGAGGGCAGCCTCAAGCCCTTGCTCGGAGACACCGGCGAAGTGCGGATCCGATTCGAGCCGAATGCTGTCGTGATCGCGGAGCAGGTCGTTGAAGAAGACATCAGGTGGATCCCGGGAGCGAGCAAGATCCTGCCGCCGGTAACGGTAGTCACCGCACCGGAATTTGCCGCGGCACACACGGCGGAAATCGCGATCACCGACTCGATACAGGCGCGGTTGCGGCGCGACGCCGTGATTTATGAACACATTCTGGAAAGCGTCGAAGGGTATTATCCATCCGAGATCGACGGAACTTCATTGCGAACGTCCGCGCCCGAACGGGTTTCGGAGCGGCAATCGACCGGGACCGGACAGCGAGAGACAGCGGATACGGCGGTCGAAATTGCCGCAGCGGTTGTTCCAGCCGCCGGGTCCGACTCGGCACGGATCACCTGGGCCGAGTTGGCCCAGTATCTTGCCGGGAACAGCTCCGCCGGGAAAGCGGACGATATTCTCACGCCCGAGGCGGCGGAAAATCCCGCCGCGGCCCAGCGCCCCAATCGCATCAGGCGACCCGAACTGCCTCAGGTGCAAAGAGGCCGCGTGATCCGGCGACCTGCGATATTGCCTCCACGGGTGCAGCCGATGCGATTCTGACAGCTCGTTCATGTCTTCCCCGGCGCGGCTCCGCGAGACTTCGACCGCGCCGACTGGGTCTCACCCACTCACCACGCGTAACTCAATTGCCCCTGCAAGGCATAATCCGCGCTGCCCTCGGTGAAACCGCGGCCAACCAGTGCGGTCAGCGACCAGCGGGGTGAGAGCTGAAAGCTGACATAAGGGTAGATCTCGTGGGTTTCGCTGGCGAAAGCCGCGGGAGCCTCGCGATAATCGTAAAACGCTCCGGCGCTGATCCGCTGCGAAAGCTGCCGCGCGAAACCGAGTTGCGCGAAGCTGTTGTCGTTCAATCCGGGAAACAAGTCTGTTCGACCGCGGAAATTTCGCCCGAGACTGGCAAACCAGGTCGTTCCGCCGTAAACTCGGGACAAATCGATCTGCAAGCTGAAATCGAGTTTCCCCGTACCCAAGCTCCGTTTCTCATCCGCCGTCGGCAACTTGACATCAAGGCGCAGCTCCACGAAAGGCGCCCAATCCGCAAACGGAGCCAGCACATAACTGACTCCCGCTATCGTATCGCCGCATCCCGCCTCGGTGGTGATTTCGGAGCCGGCGACCGCCCTGGTCACCTCGCCGATGTTGATCAGCACGTTGCCGACGCCGGTTACCTCGAGACCCGCCGTCAGCAATTGGAATCCCCAGCGTTCTCCCTGCCATTGATAGCCAACGGGAAGATAGCGGATCGTGGTGTCGGAATGTCCGTTGAATCTCCCCTTGGCGAAATAGGCGCCAAGGTTCAATCGATGTTCCGGCTGCTGGGCGTACGCGACCGCCGGCAGGATCAGAGCCCATAGCAGGGCCCATACCAGAGAAGCGCTTCTCACTACCGCTTCTGGAAATCGAGCGCGGCGGAGTTGATGCAATAACGCAACCCGGTTTCCGGCGGGCCGTCGGGAAAAACATGACCCAGATGGGAATCACAACGACCGCACGTGACTTCGGTGCGAATCATGCCATGAGACTGATCGGGTTTCTCCTCGACCGAGGCCTGTTCGGCGGGAGCGCTGAAGCTCGGCCAGCCCGAGCCCGAATCGTATTTGTCCTCGGACTTGAACAGTTCCTCGCCGCAGGCCGCGCACAGGTAAGTCCCCGTTTCCTTGCTGGCCCAGTATTCGCCGGTGAAAGCCAGTTCGGTCCCCTTCTCTCTTGTGACCCTGTACACGTCGGGCGCCAACTCCTCGCGCCATTGCTCATCCGATTTTTCAATCTTTCCTTTCATCCTGACCCCCTTGCTCACCCCCACAGAACAATTATCGGCTGAAGCCGGAACTTGCTTCAAGTTCTCAAAACCGTCATTCCGCGCGCAGTCGCGGAATCTCTTTGCGGTTATGTGGCTGTCGAGAGATTCTGCGACTTCGCTTCGCTTCGCGCAGAATGACGGAGAAGAAAGGGTCCGTGATTTTGCACGGTGTGAGTCGCCGTCTGGTGTGTGAAGTTTAGCGGGCGTGCGAGGCAGGACGCCGAGCCCGAAGCCTACAGGGATGTATTTACGGCGTCCGCTAAACTTCACACACCAGATGGCGACGGATCGAAGCCACTGCGGGTTGACAGCAGTAGTGGGGGTAAGTAACGTCCGCGGCTTTTGGATTTGGGCGCATCCTGATGCAGAGAATTGAGC
>JANQSV010000131.1 GCA_028279115.1 Pseudomonadales bacterium | reverse complement strand
CGAATTGAGCGCACAGCGGGGCGATCTCGAACGGGCCGCCGAAATCTATTTCGACCTGGCGACTGAAACGCGCGATGTCGGCGTCATCGAACGCGCCGTGCAATTCTCTTCGGCGATCGGCGACGGTCGGAGCTTGCTGGAACTCGGTCTGCTCTGGGCCCAGGCCGCGCCCGATGTTCCCGAGCCGCATCTGCTGCTCGCGTTCCAGTTGCTCGAAGCGGGCCGGCCGGGCCAGGCGCTGGCGCATATGGAGCAGGTGCTTGAGACGGGAGGCAGTTTCGAATTCAGCATACTGGCCTCGGCCACCGGCGGGATCGGGGGAACGCAACGCGGTGAATTGATCGCCGGACTGCTCTCGCTCAAGGAGCGCTATCCGGATAATCGCTCGATCCGCATCGCTCTGGTGCAACTGCTGGCGCAGAACCAGGAATTTGCGGCGGCGCTGGCGGAATTCGGGCAAATGAGCGAACGGGCGGAACTGACGCCCGATCTCGTGCGCTTGCATGCCCAGCTTCATACGAGCGCGGGAAGCGGCGACGGCGCGCTCGAAGCCTTGCGCGCGGGACTCGAACAGTTCCCCGAAGACCGCGAACTGCGACTGACATACGCTCGGCTGCTGCTGCAACAACGGGAACTTGAAGCGGCGCGGGAGCAATTCGGCATCATGCTGGCCCAGGCGCCGGACGACTGGGAGATATTGCTGTCAACGGGTCTGCTCGACCTGGAAACGGAAAACTACGAATCCGCCATCGACATCTTCGAACAGACCCTCGCGGCGGGAATGAACGAGGACGATAGCCATTTCTATCTCGGCTACGCCAACCAGCAACTCGGCGATGTATTGGCCGCCATAGAACACTTCCGGCAGGTACGCCAGGGCGTCGATAACTTCCTGCCGGCCCAGCAGCAGGCAACGCGGCTCTCGATTCAACTCGGCCAATTCGAGGAAGCGCACGACTGGCTGGCGCAACTCTCCCGCGGCAGCAGCAGGCTGGAAGTCCAGTTCATCTCCATGGAATCGGCGATTCTGCTGCAGGAAGGCTATCCCGGGCGGGCCGGAGAATTGCTCGATCTTGCGCTGAACCGCTATCCGAACCATGCCGACTTGCTGTTCTCCAGAGTCTTCGTCCAAGACACGGTCGGCGATATGGCCGGCTCGGAGGCGGATCTGCAACGGATCATCCGCATGCAGCCGGACAACGCCAGAGCGTTGAATCATCTCGGCTACATGCTTGCTGATCGAACCGAACGCTACGAGGAAGCGCTTGACCTGATCGAGCGCGCGATCGCGCTCGAGCCCGGGGATCCCGCCATCATCGACAGTCTGGGCTGGGCCCAGTACAAGTTGGGAATCCTCGACCAAGCGCTGGAAAACCTGCGCCGCGCCTATGCGGCTTTCCCCGATCACGAGGTCGCCGCCCATCTCGGCGAAGTGCTTTGGGCGCTCGACCGGCGCGAGGAGGCCGAGCAAATCTGGGAGGAAGCGCTGGTGGAAAATCCCGAGAGCGAATACGTCCTGCCCACCATGGAGCGGCTCAAGGGTGGTCGGTAGATGGGAGATTCTGCGACAAAATGGCAGGATCGCCATTTTGGACGGCGCGAAGCGCCGCCCCGCAGGGGCGAGGGGGCATGGATGCCCCGAGTCACTACGCTTCGCTCCACGCAGAATGACGGAAGGGGGAAACTCGCGCTAGCGGCCATATCATTGCTGCTTGCCTCCTGCGCAAGCGCTCCCCCGGTCGCGGAGTCCGGCGACTGGCTGCGGCAGCGCGAAAGCCTTGAAGCGCTGGACGCATGGCAATTTCGCGGGCGCGTCAACGTGCGTTACGAAAACGAATCCCACACGCCACGCATATTGTGGCGGCAGCGGCATCGCAATTACGACATTCGCCTGTGGGGTTCGTTCAACGCCGGCAACACCCGTATCGTCGGCAGCCCCGAAGGCGTCACCCTGGAAGCCGACGGCGAAGTACTGACGGCCGAAACGCCGGCAGACCTGATTCTCGAACGACTCGGCTATGAATTGCCGGTTTCGCATCTCGAATACTGGATCAGGGGTCTGCCGGCGCCGGGCGGCGAGGCGGATCTGCTGTTCAACGAACGCGATCAGTTGACCGAAATTCGGCAGGAAGGCTGGTCGGTCAGTTATCCCGACCCGCGGCAATACGGCGAACTCAGTCTGCCCGGCGAGATCGAAGTGCTCCGCGGCGCCGACGACGTCAGGCTGCGATTCGTGGGAATGCGCTGGACCGTCGGCGAATAGGGAAGCTCTGATTCAGTCAGAGCTTCCCTGCGGCACAAGGATGTGCCGCCGGATTCGATGGCGTAAGCCATTGAATCCGAGAGCAAAACAAAACCACGCTTTTGTTTTGCGATAATGAAAAATTCCATGGATGGAATTTTTCTGAGGAAAATACGCATGAACTCGCTCAGCCTGCTCGCGCCCGCCAAGCTCAACCTGTTCCTGCACGTTACCGGTCGCCGCGCCGACGGCTATCACGAATTGCAGACACTGTTCCAGTTGCTTGACTACGGAGACCGGCTGCGCTTCGAGTCCCGGGAGGACAGCGTCATCTCCTTGCATGTCAAGCATGTCAAGGACACCCATCGTGGCAGCGCTCTGCCGATCGAGGACAATCTGATTTTGTGTGCCGCTTCCGAAATCGCCCGCCTTGCGGGCTGCAAGAAAGGCGTTTCGGTCACCCTGGAAAAGCGCCTGCCGGTCGGCGGCGGCCTCGGCGGCGGCAGCAGCAATGCCGCGGCCGGCTTGCTGGCCTTGAACGAACTCTGGGGACTCGGGCTGTCCGTGGACGACCTTTGCCGAATCGGCGTCGGACTCGGCGCCGACGTGCCCGTTTTCGTTCGCGGTCACAGCGCATGGGGCGAAGGCATCGGCGAAATACTCGAACCGGCAGCCTTGCCCGAGCAGTGGTATCTGGTCATGACTCCGCCCTGCGAGGTGTCCACGGCGGCAGTTTTCAACGACGAAAATTTGACACGAAACTCGGCAAAGATCAGAATTGCCGACTTTCTCGCGGGGCGATGCCGCAACGACTGCGAACCGGTCACGCGCCGGCTGTATCCGGCGGTCGATGAGGCCTTGACCTGGCTCGGTCGATTCGGCGAGGCGCGCATGTCCGGAACGGGCGCCAGCGTCTTCATCCCGCTGGCGGACGAAGCCGCCGGCAAGAAAATTCTGGCCGGCCTGCCCGCCGGCTGGAACGGATTCACCGCGAAAGGCGTTGAGCGTATGAAGCATGTCCGCGAGAATTAACGGTGACAGGTCACGCACCTTGGAAACTGATAAAATTCGCGTATTGGGGTGTCGCCAAGTGGTAAGGCACAAGGTTTTGATCCTTGCATTCGTTGGTTCGAATCCAGCCACCCCAGCCATTTTTCGCGCCACGCGGGGAAAATGGCGAGCGCGATAGGCAACTTTTCAAGCGCAGCTTGGAAATTTGCCGAAAGCACAGCCAAGAAGTATCGGAAAATCAATTAAGACAAACAGCCCACCTGGAAGCGAATCAGCGATCGTGGCCACAAATCTCATGGTGTTCAGCGGCAATGCCAATCCGCAACTGTCGGATCGCATTGCCCGTTACATAGGCGTGCCCCTGGGCAATGCCAGCATAGACAAGTTCAGCGACGGCGAAATCTCGGTGGAACTGAACGAGAATGTCCGCGGCAAGGATGTTTTCATCATTCAGCCCACCTGCTCGCCCACCAATGACCATATCCTGGAACTGCTGCTGATCGCCGACGCCCTGCATCGCGCCTCGGCCAATCGCATTACCGCGGTGATTCCCTATTTCGGCTATGCCCGCCAGGACCGCCGCGTGCGTTCGGCGCGGGTCGCCATCAGCGCCAAGGTGGTGGCCGACACGATCGGCGCCGTCGGGGTGGACCGGGTGCTTACGGTGGATCTCCATGCCGAACAGATCCAGGGCTTTTTCAGCATCCCCGTGGACAACGTTTACGGCTCGCCGGTGCTTACAGATGAAATAGAACGCCAGGATTACGACAATCTGACGGTTGTGTCTCCGGACATCGGCGGCGTGGTGCGGGCCAGGGCGGTGGCGAAACAACTCGACGTGGATCTCGCCATCATCGACAAGCGGCGGCCTTCCATGAACGAAGCCCAGGTCATGCACATCATTGGTGACGTGGACGGTCGCACCTGCCTGATCGTCGACGACCTCGTCGACACCGCGGGCACGATCTGCAAGGCCGCGGACGCCTTGAAGGAAGCCGGCGCCCAACGCGTGGTGGCCTATTGCACGCACCCGGTGCTGTCGGGCAACGCCATCGAGAACGTGGAGAATTCCAGCCTCGACGCGCTGGTCGTCACCGACACCATACCGTTGCGCGAAGATGCGAAGAAATGCAAGCGCATCCGGCAATTGTCGATGGCCAGACTGCTGGCCGAATCGATCCGCCGCGTCAGCAACGAAGAATCCATCAGCGCCATGTTCGACAATACCTGAACCGGCGACTTACGCCCCGGTTTGGCCGGTCGCAGGCCATTCCGGGATTTCATCAACCAGCAACAGGAGACAAAAATGTCCACGCCTGTATTTGAACTGGATGTATCAGTGCGAACCGACATGGGGAAAGGTGCGAGCCGCCGCCTGCGCCGGTTGCATAATGCCGTCCCCGCCGTGCTGTATGGCGCGGACAAGGAACCCGTGCCGCTCACGATCGATCACGACGCCATCCTGCACGCCACCGAAAACGAAGCTTTCTTCTCTCATATCATCACCTTGAACGTGGGGAAGAAAAAGGAGCTCGCCGTGATCAAGGATTTGCAGCGCCATCCGGCCAGACCGGTGATTCTGCACGCCGATTTCCTGCGTGTCAGCGAAGACAATGCGATTCACGTTCGCGTGCCGCTGCATTTCATCAATGAGGAAAAGTGCGTGGGCGTCAAAACCGGCGGCGGCCGCATAATCAAATCCATGACTGAAATCGATGTAACCTGCCTGCCGAAGGATCTGCCGGAGTACATCGAAGTCGACATGCTGGACGTAGGTCTCGGCCAGACGGTGCATCTCTCGGACATCGGCTTGCCCGACGGCGTATCCAGCGTCGCCCTGTCTCACGGCAAGGAAAGCGACCATTCCGTCGCCACGGTGCAGCAGCCACGCGGCGGCGTTGAAGCCGAGGGCGATATCGGTGTCGAAGCCGCGGCAGAAGCCGGGGCGGCGGCCGGCGAAGGCGGAGCGGAAGAAACCTCCTGACGGTACCAGCGTCCCTGCAATTGATCGTGGGCCTCGGCAATCCGGGGCCCGCCTACGCCGGCAATCGCCATAATGCCGGGCTTTGGTTCCTGCGCCGGCTTTGTGCCGGCCATGGCGGGGAGATGCGCGCCCAGGCCAAGTTCTTCGGCGAAACCGGCGCGATCAGGATCGCCGAAACGGAAATCCGGTTGCTCTGGCCAACGACTTTCATGAATCTGAGCGGTCGCTCGGTGGCCGCAATATGTAATTTCTATCGCGTCGCGCCCGAAAGCATGCTGGTGGCTTACGACGAGATCGACCTCGAAGTGGGCGATATTCGCTTCAAGGCCGGCGGCGGCCATGGCGGACATAACGGCCTGCGCAGCATCATCGAATCTCTGGGCGGACAAAAGGATTTCAGGCGGCTGCGAATAGGCGTCGGTCATCCCGGGCACAAGTCGCTGGTAACGGACTACGTACTCGGCAACCCGCCCGCGCAGGAAGCTGAAATCATCGAAAACAGGATTGACGACGCAATCGCCCTGATTCCCGGCGCCATGGCGGGCGACTGGGAAGAAGCCATGCGCATCCTGCATACGAGGGACTGAACAGCAATGGCGGTAACCTGCGGCATCGTCGGATTGCCAAACGTCGGCAAGTCCACCTTGTTCAACGCCTTGACCAATGCCGGCATCGCGGCCGAAAACTATCCGTTCTGCACCATCGAGCCCAACTCCGGCGTCGTGCCCGTGCCCGACGTCAGGCTCGACCGGATCGCGGAAATCGTGCAGCCGGCAAAAACGATTCCGACCACGGTCGAGTTCACCGACATAGCCGGCCTCGTCGCCGGCGCCTCGAAAGGCGAGGGTCTGGGCAACCAGTTCCTGGCCAATATCCGCGAGACCGACGCCATTGCTCATGTGGTGCGCTGTTTCGAGGACAGCAATGTCACGCACGTTTCGCAGCAGATTCGGCCGGCCGAGGATATCGAGATCATCAACACCGAACTTGCCCTGGCCGACCTCGAAACGGTAAACCGCAATCTCGACAAGGTCATCCGCGTCGCCAAAAGCGGCGACAAGGACGCCCAGCGGCAGGCGGCGTTGCTGGAAAAGGTGCAGACCGGGCTCGACGCGATGCGACCGGTGCGCGCGCTCGATCTGTATCGCGAGGAGCGCGAGAACCTGCGCGACCTGCATCTGCTGACCGCCAAGCCGGTCTTGTATATCGCCAATGTCGATGAAGACGGGATCGACGACAATTCTCACGTTGCCACGGTGCGCGCCATCGCCGAATCCGAGGGAGCCGAACTGGTTGTGATCTGCAACAAGCTCGAGGCCGAGATCGCTGAACTCGCCGAGGCCGAAAAACACGAATTCCTCGAAGATCTCGGCATGGCGGAGCCCGGCCTCGACCGGGTGATACGCGCCGCCTACCGTCTGCTCGGACTGCAGACCTTCTTCACCGCCGGCCCGAAGGAAGCGCGCGCCTGGACCGTGCGCCGGAATGCGACCGCTTCAGGCGCGGCGGGCGTGATCCATACCGATTTCGAGCGCGGCTTCATTCGCGCCGAAGTGGTTTCCTTCGATGATTTCGTGATGCACAATGGCGAAGCCGGCGCGAGGGAAGCCGGCAAATGGCGGCTGGAAGGCAGGGATTACCCGGTCAGGGACGGCGATGTCATCTATTTCCGCTTCAATGTCTGAAAACGCGAGTGGGGACAGTAGCCGTTGCAAAAAATACTGTATTCATATACAGTATTTGCCAAACTTTTCAGTCGCAGAATTCGATGCTAACCACTCTCCCACCTGCCATCGAATACCTTCGCAAGCGCATGGTAGTCGAACCCTTGCGCCTCGATACAAGGAGTACTCCAAACCGACCGCTTGGTTTGAGTCCCGCCCAGGCCAGTGCAGCCATAAGTTGGGGGCAGGCTAATTTCGACGAACCTTTCGGAAGCTTGTCACCGCGAGACCGGGTATTGCTTTACGCTTACTGGAACCAGAAGCGGCACCTTGAAGAACTTTCCGAGGCGTTCCGCCAGTTGTTCGGCCATGGCCGTCCCAAACAGTCAATGATCATAGTCGATCTGGGCTGCGGCCCGTTTACTGGCGGATTGGCGCTGGCCGGACAACTCGGCCCCGAAGAAGAGTTCGAATACATTGGCGTAGACCGCTCAAAAACCATGCTCGAATTTGGGAAGCAGCTAGCGGCGGAGGCGCATGACAACGACGAACTCCCGTCAATCGCTCACCACTGGGTCATTTCAATTTCGGATATCGATTGGCGGGAAGCTCCAGGCTGGCGCCCGGTGGTCATCATCGTGTCTTTCCTTTTGGCAAGCCAATCTCTGGATGTCAAGAAACTGATAGGCGAGCTTCACAGCCTTTTGGCCAGGCTCAGTCGGGGCGAAGCGACAGTGATCTATACGAACTCCGTCAAGGAAGATCCCAATCGCAATTTCCCGACATTCCGTGATGCACTCCTGAGTATCGGCTTTCGGCTGCAAACGGACGAAATTGGAGGGATACAGGCCGTGCAAAAAGAGTATAAGCTCCGATACGCCTTGTTCCATCGAAATTCTCAACGCATACTCCGATTGGGAGGCGATTGACAATGCGCCTGCCAACTTGGGATGAACTCAGGAGCGACGAGGAGCAACTCGACGTGCTGGAAGCGCCTCTGCACAAATCCCTCTTTGTCGCCGGGCCTCCGGGTTCCGGGAAGACTTCCCTTGCCATCTGGCGCGCTGACGCATTGTCCAGACTCTACGGCGAGGTTCCGGTAATCACCTTCAACCGCATGCTTCGACGTTCATTGCGGCTGGCAGCAAGGGAACACAACATCGAGGGCGCCTCCTCGACAATGCACAGCTTCGTCTGGAACCATTACCGGAAGAATACAAATGAAAATCCTCCCACCGCCGCCGCGAACGAGTACGACCTCCGTTGGAAAGAGATGTCCGAGCGTATGGAGGGGAAACAACCGAGCCACGAGGCAGTCGTCGTGGACGAAGGGCAAGATCTCGACAAACACTTTTTCGCCTACGCGTCACGATACGTCGCCAAGACACTTTCCGTATTTGCTGACGAGGAACAAGCCATAGGCCAGTACCGTTCGACGCTGGAGCAAATCAAGGCCGCCGCAAGACTTCCCGACCCCGTCATCCTCACCGAAAACCACCGCAATACGCCAGAAATCGCACTGCTTGCAGAGCATTTCCATCGAGGTAATTTACCGGCGGCCACTGTCGTCAGGTCGCGCTCCGGCGATCTGCCCCAGCTTGTTTGCTCTCCGAACATGAACGTAACAGCCAATCGAATCGCCACTGACCTTCGAAATCGAGCGTCCAGCATCGGAGTAATCGTTGATCGGAAGGCGACAGGGGAAGAGGCATGCAACTTGCTGCGCAGCGAGTTGCCGAGCGGCACTCGAATTGATCTCTATTCCAGCGACTTGAAAAACGAGGAAACGATTGATGTCCGGAAGCCCGGCGTAACCATACTAAATAAGGGGTCCGTAAAGGGACAGGAGTTCGATGCAATCTTTCTGTTGGAACTCGAACGATTCATTCCTTGTTCAAGTGACGCCGAATATCGAGCGATGTATATGATGTGTACCCGCGCGCGCGACAGGTTGTTTCTCGTTCATGGCCCCGGCCCCCTTCCTCCGGATGCCAACGCGGCACTTCCGAGCGCGAACATTCTGAGCCGACCATGAATTCCGAAACCAATGGATTGTTCCCCGGAGCCGACTGGTATGGACTGGTCGTCGATAATCGTCGACTGTTCGACGCCCTGCAAGACGGCTGGCTCCGACCAGCGGCACCCGAGACCGGTCTGCTCATCGGCGTAGATTCATTCGTCCGGAAACCGCCCCCAGAGAACGGGAATCGGATTCCGGTTTGGATTCGTATGGACAAGGCCAAATTGCCGGATATCGAAGTCGGCGTACTTGACGATAACAATTGGCATTCCGTTCCCCAATCTCAAGTCGGCTCATCGGAATCATGCGTGTTTTGGCCCGGTGTACTGCCAACCTTTGCGATTCGCGAGTTGAGCGTTACGTCCGAAGAACATCGCGCGCGACTCGTGAGCATGGCCCGCCTTGCGTCGAATATAGCCATTCCGGATATCGTCGTTGCAAACCCCGCAAACTATCCGAACAAGGAAATTGCACTGCCGTCCGATTCACTTCCCAAGCCACCGTCCCAAATTCCCGATTCCACCTCGGAAAATTCGATACGCGGCGCCATGACGATGGCTCTGTGGGCGGTCCCCAGGACCGACCCTTGGATGGACCTGCTTGTCGCCAGCCTTTCCTCCAACGAGAAACGACTGACACGCGCGGCAACGGCGGTGAGTGCCGATTGGTGGCGGTTTCCTCCTTGGCCGCCGTGGACAATGTCAAGTTGCCCTCATAAGTCGATCATGGACGGCGCACAAGGCCACCTGTGGCTCGCAGCCTCAAAGGTGTTCGAGTCTCACGCGAACATTCGACCAAGCAACGCCACAGATCGAATTGCCGAATTCGCGCTGCTCGCAATCGAAAGCCGGGTAGACAGAGGCATTATCGAAGAATGGCATCGAGAAACGCGTGAAGTACTTGCCGCAGACAGGTTGATTCACCACGACAATTGGAAATCGGCTCCAGTCGGTCTCGCAATTCAATTGGTGCTGACCCGTCCCGACCCGGTTAGATTCAAGACATGGTTGTGCGAAGATGAGGCTCCCAAACCACCTTCCGTGGCGTGGACAGCTGCCACGCTGTGTGGTTTGTGGCATGGCTTCCGCAAGTTGGACACCCGCTTTCGAGGCCCACCCCGGCAGCAAGAGATGATCGCAATACAGGCCAAGCGAGCGTGCTCCAAAGACTCCGTGATTCAATGGCCCGGCGTTACGAAAGATGACGCCACTTGGCGCAAGGATTCCGGGAAATTTGTCTTGACGTGGGCCGGGAGAGACTTCACCGATAAGAATATAAAGCAACGCGGGCAATGGTATTCCTCCAACTTCAATGACCCGGCGGTGCGGCGAGACGCTTTGGAGATTGCCAAGCGTTTCGATTGGCCATGTGTATCACGGGTGGTGAGCCTGAGCGCGGGAACGCGTAGCTGGAACGGCTCCGGCGCACTGGAAAGCGCGGATAAGAAACTTCGAATCCAAGGCTCCATTCAATTGCGATTGTCGCCGAACGATTCGGTTGACGAAGAGGTTGATCGGCAGTCTTTTCTACGATTGATGTCTATTGAGCCGGGGCGCTTGCCGGGACCTCCCGCTTCGATGATTGACATGCGCCCTGCCGATGATATTCCTGGTTTTAAGTTGATCCCCGAATTTCTCAGCGAAGACGAAGAAGGGGCGATTGTCGCCGAAATCGACCGAAGCCCGTGGAATTCGGAACTTCGGCGCCGTGTCCAGCATTACGGTTGGCGATACGACTATAAATCCAAACAAGTCAATTCTTCCATGCGTATTGATCGGTTGCCGAAGTGGGCTGAGTCAATCGCAAAACGGCTGTTCGAGTCGAGTCATGTCCCGGAAATGCCGGATCAGGTTATTGTCAACGAGTACGTTCGGGATCAAGGGATTGCCCCCCACATTGATAGCCCTTCCAGTTTTGCCGACGGTGTCGCAATGATCAGCCTTCTGGAGACTTGGGAAATGGAGTTCCGTAAGCAAGGCGGCAAGACGAAGGTCACCCGGAGACTCGATCAACGCAGTGCAGCTATTCTCACAGGCGAGGCGCGATACCAGTGGAAACATGGAATTCCGAAACGAAAGTCAGAACCCGGGAGCAAGTCGAATAACGGAAAAACCCGTCGCATCCCGCGCAAACGCAGAATCTCGCTGACCTTCCGCAAAGTTATTGAAGATTCCGGAATGAGAATGTCCTTGTAGGCATGAAACCCACGCAATCTGCGGATCGCCGAAAATACGACCACTAAACTACCAAACCTTCATACATTATCTACATGGATGCTTCGTCCGCTTGACATAGAGATGCCGAATAGACAGAATTCGCCGGCTTCCCGGCATCCCGCACGACATTCTGGCTATGTAGCTCAGTTGGTTAGAGCACAGCACTCATAATGCTGGGGTCGCTGGTTCAAATCCAGCCATAGCCACCATATCCTCACGATGGCATTTCGGCTTCGGCGTTCTCGGCAGCCAATGCTTCGCGCACTTCATCGAGATTCAGCACGAGATCGGTGTTCTTCTTGATGACCTTGACCATCATGGTGGCGAGATCGGCCCGGGGCAGCTCCAGGAAGTCCTGCACTTTCGCCAGCGCGGCGGGACGCGATTCGCACAATTCCTCGTAGGTCAGATGCAGGCATGGGTGGTCCCTGAACATTTCGAAGGCGGTTTCGTATCTTTGCCGATCCTTTCGAACATAGGCAATGAAATCGGGGATGTCGATCGTGAACGGACGCAGATCGGGCCGTTGATCGCTTGAGCGGATCGAGAAAACGCCCGATTGTTTCGTCTGCAGGGATATGTACTTGTCCAGAATGTTCTTTCGTTGCAGGTGAATGATCCTGATGTCCTTGTCGGCGGCGAGAAGTTCCCGAAACGATTTGTAGGAACTGGCCGGCGATTCTTCCAGTTTGAACTTGAAGCCCACGCTCTGGCGCCCCGCGGGATTGAAACAAACGTCGTAGAGAAATGCCTCGGGACGCTCCTGCCTGTATTCGCACAGCCAGTCGTCGACATCGGCCCCCTGCTTGCGCAGTTCATGATACGGACCCGCCGATTCATGGGGAGCGGCCAGAATTTCGCCATGGCATAGCACGCGCGGATGCGAATTCAGCAAGGTGCTCAACATGGAGCTGCCGCTGCGCGCGGTGCAACTGATCATGAACTTGTCATTGCGTTTGTGTGTGGTTCTTTCGGAAGTCGATTGCGCGGCGGAACGGGCTTGCCGTGGCGCGTTCCTGCCCAGGTAGGCCAGTATTTCCGCGACCGCCTCATCGACGGTGAGCTTTTCCGTATCGATCCGCAGTTCAGGGTCGAGCGGCTCTTCGTAGGGAGAATCGATGCCTGTGAAATCCTGCAGTTCGCCCTTCCGCGCCCGGGCATATAGCCCCTTGGGGTCGCGCGCCTCGCAGACATCGAGCGGCGCATCGATGAAAATTTCGAAGAATTCGCCTTTCGGAACCAATGAGCGAGCCATTTCCCTTTGAGAGCGCAGTGGAGAAATCAGGGCGGCAATGACGATCAGTCCCGCATCGACCATGACCTGGGCGACCGCCGCCACCCGGCGCACGTTTTCCACCCGGTCTTCGAGAGAAAAGCCAAGGTCGCGATTGAGGCCGTGACGGAGA
>JANQSV010000109.1 GCA_028279115.1 Pseudomonadales bacterium | reverse complement strand
GGGGCCGAAGCGTACAGGGGTGGAGGCAAGCGTTTATGAAGCGCAGCTTCATGCGCAGCCGGAACGACGCCAAGCTGTGCTTGGCGGCTGGGCCGTATTTACAGCGTCCGCTAAACCCCGCGCCACCCGACGGCGACGGATCGAAGCCACAAAAATCTGGGCGTGATAGTATTTCCCGTGGTAACTCTTGCCGGTCCCCGCGCAATGACAGGTTATGAACCCCGCCAGGCCCGGAAGGGAGCAACGGTAGTAACTGACGCATGTGCCGCGGTGTGGCTGGCAAGGGCTACCACTCGAACGCGGACATGCGATGACGGGCAGGCATGAGCTACCAGGTACTCGCCAGGAAGTGGCGGCCCGGCGATTTCAGCCAGGTCGCCGGACAGGAGCATGTCCTCAGGACGCTGATCAACGCGCTCGATAACGGGCGCCTGCATCATGCCTACCTGTTTACCGGCACCCGGGGAACCGGCAAGACCACGCTGGCCCGCATCCTCGCCAAGTGTTTCAACTGTGAGCAGGGCGTAAGTTCGAATCCCTGCAACGCCTGCGGCGCCTGCCGCGAGATCGGCGAAGGCGGTTTTCTCGATCTGTACGAAATCGACGCCGCCTCGCGCACCAAGGTCGAGGATACCCGGGAATTGCTGGAAAACGTGCAATACGCTCCGGCCCAGGCGCGCTTCAAGGTCTACCTGATCGACGAAGTGCATATGCTTTCCACCCACAGTTTCAATGCCCTGCTGAAAACGCTGGAAGAACCGCCGGATCACGTCAAATTCCTGTTCGCCACGACCGATCCGCAAAAACTGCCGGTAACGATTCTTTCGCGCTGTCTGCAATTCCATCTGAAGAACCTGGGCCCGAACACGATCGTGAAATATCTCGGGCCGGTTCTCGAACAGGAAAAAATCGAATGCGAGCAGGACGCGCTCTGGCAGATCGCCACCGCGGCGGGCGGCAGCATGCGCGACGCCCTGACCCTGCTTGACCAGGCGATTTCCTATTGCCAGGGCCCGATCAGCGCCGGGTCGGTCGTGGAAATGCTGGGGATTCCGCCCCGGCAGCAGGTTTTTGAATTGCTCAAGGCGATGGCCTCGGGAGACTTGCGCGCGGTGCTGGCGATCACCGGCGAACTGGCGGGCCAGATTCCGGACTATGCCCAGACCCTGGACAGCCTGCTTTCCACCTTGCATCGCCTGGCGATCGCGCAGGCTTATCCCGAAGCTATCGACAACAGCCAGGGCGACCGCAGGGAAGTGATCGAACTCGCCGCCGGATTCAGCGCCGAGGATCTGCAACTCTTTTATCAGATCGGCAACAAGGGCAGGGAAGAACTCTACCTGCCCGGAGACATGCGCTCGGCGTTCGAAATGCTGCTTTTGCGCATGCTGGTGTTTGCGCCCGATCCCGTCGTTCCCGTGGCGCAAGGCGATTCCGGTTCTTCCGGCGGCGGCGAGGAGGAAACGGGTTTGCGGGAGGGAGACCGCGATGCCGAAGAGCCCGAGCCCGAGGTCAGGGAAGCCGCGGCTGAATTTGCCGACGATGAACCTGAAAATCTTCAAACAGAGGCTGAAATATTGGAATCGGCGCCGATAAACATGGGCAACGGCGGAGCCGCCGTGGAAGAACCGCCCGACACGGCCGCCGGCCTGGTCGCCGAATTCGAGAATCTCCCGAACGTGCAGGAACTGGTAAGAAATTTTTCCGGCAAGGTGATCAGGGAAAGCGTAACCCCCTCTCAACGCCGAGGTGAGCAATGACCGATTTCAACGAACTGATGAGACAGGCCAAACAGGTCAAGAACAAGATGGAGCAGGCGAAACAGGAACTGGCCGCCACCGTCGTCGTCGGTCAATCCGGCGCCGGCGCGGTAAAAGTTCGCATGAACGGCAGCTTCGATGCCATCGGGGTTGAAATCGACGAAGCCCTGCAAAACGAAGACAAGGAGATTCTGGAAGACCTGATCTGCGCGGCGATCAACGACGCCGTGCGCAAGATCGAACAGGAAAGTCGGCAGGCCATGCGCGGCATGGCGGGATTCGCCGGCCTGCCGGAAGGATTCAAGTTTCCGTTCTAGGTCCGCCATGAGTTCGAGTCCATTGATCGAGGAATTGATCGAAGCCTTCCGCTGCCTGCCGGGAGTGGGGCGGAAATCGGCCCAGCGCATGAGTTTGCACCTGCTCGAGCGGAACCGGCAGGGCGGCCGGCGCCTCAGCGAAGTGCTGGCCGGAGCGCTGGAGAAAATCGGCAATTGCCGCCAATGCCGCAATCTTACCGAAGAGCCTGTCTGCGGAATCTGCGCCAATCCCGCGCGGGAGCGAAAGTTCTGCTGTGTGGTCGAATCGCCGGCGGATGTGCTGGCGATCGAACAGGCGGGCACCTATCGCGGCCTGTATTTCGTGTTGATGGGCCATCTGTCTCCTATCGACGGCATCGGTCCGGAACAACTCGGCATCGGCCTGCTGCTGGAGCGTATCGCTGAAGGTGGTTTCGAGGAAGTGATCCTGGCCTGCAACGCCACCGTGGAAGGCGACGCAACGGCATGGTACATCGCCGAGCAATTGCGCGATGCCGAGGTTGCGGTTTCGAGAATTGCTCACGGCGTTCCCGTCGGCGGCGAACTCGAGTTTACCGATGGCGGTACGCTGGCGCATGCCTTCTCAGGGCGCACGAACATGAAGAGCGCCTGATTCGATGCATCGTCAAAGCGCCAGGGACGCAAAATACGAATACGTCAGCGACCAGGCCCGCTTCGCCGAATTGTGCGAGGCCTGGAGCGAATTGCCCGCAATCGGTCTGGATACCGAGTTCATCCGTACAAGGACTTTTTACGCCAAGGTGGGCTTGTTGCAGCTCGCGGCCGAATCGGGCTGCTTTCTCGTCGATCCGCTGAGCATTTCCGACTGGGCGCCCTTCCGGCGCTTGCAGTCGGAAACCCAGGTCATCATCCACGCCGCCGGCGAAGATATCGGGTTGCTGCATCGATTGCTGGGCAGCGCGCCGGCGAACCTGTTCGACACACAACTCGCGGCAGCTTTCCTCGGAGCCGGATTCAGTCTCAGTTATCGGGATCTGGTAAGCAGATTCTGCGATGCGGAACTGCGCAAGTCGGAGACGCGTTCGAACTGGTTGCAACGGCCGTTGAGCTCATCGCAATTGCAATACGCGGCGGATGACGTCCGGTTTCTGCTGGAACTCCGGAACAAGCTCGATGCGGACCTGCGCCGCAAGAACGCGCAAGACTGGTTCGCCGAGGATTGCCGCCGCTTGCGCGACGGGGCGGAACAGGACGAGAACCCGCGAAGCTGGCTGTCCAGTTACTTGCAGATCAAGGATCACAATTCGCTGGACGACCGCAGCCTGTACCTGCTGCAGCAATTATGCCATTGGCGCGAAAGGGAGATCAGATCCAGGGACCTGCCTCGCAACTGGCTGGTCGAGGACAAGGATCTCTCGGAGCTTGCCCGGTATTTGGGGAAGTTTGCGTCCATATCTTCGGACAGGATTCGCAAGGCGCCCTGGGTCAATCCCAAATTCATCAAAAGGTTCGCGTCCAGTCTCGCCGAATTCCTGACGCAGCAACCATCGGATTCCCCTGCGCCGCGCCGGAACGCAAGGTTCGCGCCGCTCGATCACACCCAGCGCGGCATGCTGAAGAAATGCCGCGAGGCGGTTGGCAAGGAGGCGAAACGCATCGAGGTCAGTCCCGAATTGCTATGCAGAAAGAAGCAATTGCAGCAAATTGTACATTCCCATTCATTGACGGGAAGCATCGATTGGCCTCCGGAAATGCGGGGCTGGCGGCAGGACGTGCTGGCGCCCGTGCTTAACCGCTTGATGCCGGTTGCGAATCCGTGAATCCGAGTTTACCGATGAGAATATCCCGCGATTGCGCGCGGGATGACAACTCCCAACTCCGCCATTTTGCGCGGAGCGAAGCGGAGTCGCAGAATCTGTGATCTGGCATGATATGATTGACCTCATCGGCGAGGGGTCGCCAGCGAAGCGAAGACGCCGGTATGGCCGGTGACACGAGTTACGTTCTGATCTGGTTCATTTACCTGGCGTCCGGCGCTGTTTTCTTCCTGACATTCTGGAAATTCACCGCTCTCCTCGGACGCTTGCCCGCCTGGATATTGCGCACCTTCATGGCGGCGCTGATTCTTACGCCAGTCTTTCCCCGCAGCGAGGAAGAAACGGCGGTGCCCGCCTTGATGGCGGTCGCTCTCGATACAATCGCATCCGGCCCCGAGGCGGCGGCGCGAGGGCTTGCCGCGCTGGCTGCGGGCATGATTGTGGCCGTATTTGCCGCCTTGATTCTGTTTCTGGGCTTGACCTTTGTCAGACGCGGAAATTCCAGAGGGCTCCGCCGAGATTCTGCGGCAAAATGGCGGAATCGCCATTTTGGACGGCGCGAAGCGCCGTCCCACAGGGGCGAAGAGCATGGATGCCTTGAGTCGCTTTGCGCGGAAAGACACAGAATGAACAGACAAATTCAGGAAAGCTTGAACCATGACGCTGATTCGTAACGAGGATCTGATCCAGAGCGTGGCGGACGCGCTGCAATACATTTCCTATTACCATCCGCCTGATTTCATCGCCGCCATGCACGAGGCCTGGAAGCGGGAGCAATCTCCCGCGGCTCGGGACGCTCTCGCCCAGATCCTGGTGAACTCGCGGCTATGCGCGGAAGGCAGGCGCCCGATCTGTCAGGACACGGGCATCGTGACCGTGTTCCTCGATATCGGTATGGACGTGCGCTGGGAAGGCGACATGCCGGTTGCGGACATGGTCAACGAGGGCGTGCGCCGGGCCTACCTGCTGCCCGACAACGTGCTGCGCGCTTCGATCCTGGCCGACCCGATCGGCAAACGCAGAAACACCGGAGACAATACGCCGGCGGTCATACACACGCGCCTGGTTCCCGGTTCCACCATCCACGTGCGGCTGGCGGCCAAAGGCGGCGGTTCCGAGAACAAGGCGCGCATGGCCATGCTCAATCCGAGCGACAGCCTGGCGGACTGGGTAGAGGAAACCCTGCCCGGAATGGGAGCCGGCTGGTGTCCGCCGGGAATGCTCGGCATCGGCGTCGGCGGCACCGCCGAGCAGGCAGTGCTGCTCGCCAAGGAAGCCTTGATGGATTCGATCGACATCCACGAGGTGCGCGAACGCGGACCGCGGAATCGCAAGGAAGAATTGCGCCTGGAGATCGTCGACCGGGCCAATCGGCTTGGCATCGGCGCCCAGGGGCTCGGCGGACTGACTACCGTGCTCGATGCGAAAATCCTCGACTATCCGACCCATGCCGCATCGCTGCCGGTGGCCATGATTCCCAATTGCGCGGCGACCCGGCACGCGCATTTCACTCTCGACGGCAGCGGCGTGGCGGAATTGCGGCCGCCATCGCTCGACCAGTGGCCGGTGCTTGACTGGGATGCAACCGCCGGCTCGCGCAAGGTCGATCTCGATACCGTTTCAAGGGAGGAGATCGCAAGCTGGCAGCCTGGCGATACTTTGCTGCTTTCCGGCACATTGCTGACCGGCCGCGACGCGGCGCACCGGCGATTGTTGAACATGCTCGACGCCGGCGAGCCGTTGCCCGCGGGCGTAAATTTTGAAAACCGTTTCATTTACTATGTTGGCCCGGTCGATCCGGTGCGCGGCGAAGTGATCGGGCCCGCCGGTCCGACCACGGCCACGCGCATGGACAAGTTCACCGACGGCCTGCTTGCCCGTACCGGCATTCTCGGCATGATCGGCAAGGCCGAACGCGGCCCCGTGGGAGTGGACGCCATACGCAGGCACAAGGCGGTCTATCTGATCGCGGTCGGCGGAGCGGCCTATCTGGTTTCAAGGGCCATTCGCAAGGCCCGGGTCGTCGCTTTCGAGGATCTCGGCATGGAGGCGATCCACGAATTCGAGGTGGAAGACATGCCGGTAACCGTCGCGGTTGACTGTCACGGCGGCTCGGTGCACGAATCGGGGCCTGCGCACTGGCGCCGCAAAATCGCCGAGGAACACGCGGTCGAAGTAAAGTAGTCGAACGTTGCCCGCCCGCTTCGGCGTGGCATAATGCATCTTTTCCGCCGCCAGGTCATCGAGGAGGCACCATGAAATACCTGACCCGTATGCTCGCATTCATCGCAGCGGTTATTCTCTCAACCGGCGCATTGGCCCAGGACGATCCGTTCGCCAATGTCACGATCCAGACCGTTCCGGTGGCCGGCAACATTTCCATGCTGATAGGACAGGGAGGCAATATCGGCGTGTCGGCCGGCGAAGACGGCATTCTCATCATCGACGATCAGTTCGCTCCGCTCGCCGATCGCATCCGCGCGGCGCTCGAAACGCTCGGCTCGGATACGCCGAAATTCGTGCTCAATACGCATTTCCACGGCGACCACGTCGGCGGCAACGTTGAATTCGGCGCCGGCGGGGTGATCGTGGCGCACGAGAACGTGCGCCTGCGCATGATCGACGGAGAATCGCCGCCGGTAGCCTTGCCTGTCGTCACTTTCAACGACAACGTCACGATTCACTTCAACGGCGAGGACATTACGCTGATTCACATGCCGACCGGTCATACCGATACCGACAGCGTGGTGCTGTTTGAAGACGCCAATGTCATTCACATGGGCGATCATTTCTTCAATGGCGGCTTTCCCTTCGTCGACATCGCCAGCGGCGGCAGCGTGCAAGGCTATCTGTCGAACTTGGAGAAAGTCCTGTCATGGATCGACGACGACACCCGGGTCATCCCCGGTCATGGCCCGCTGGCCAACAAGGCCGATCTGCTAGGTTTCTACAACATGATCAAGGACACATCGACCGCGATCCGGGTCTCGCGCTCCCTGCGGATGAGCACCGAGGAGATCGTCGCCGAGGGGCTCGGGCCGGAATATGAATCCTGGGGCCAGGGCTTCATCAACGAACAACGCTGGATCGAGACGGTAGTCCAGAGTTATCCGCGTTGAAATCGCGCGGGGGTTTCAGCGGCTTCCCGGAATCCCCGAAGAGATTCCGCAGCTGCGCTACACGCGGAATGATAGAGGAGGCATGTCGTTCTGTGCGAAGTCGCAGAATCTTTTTCCAGGCAGAGCGGCGCTTCAACTAGCCCCCGTGGCTGATTACGAAACGACAATACAAACGCTCCACCGGGCTCTCGGGATCGCGCCGGATTACCGGGCGCGGTCTCTTTTGCCCCTGCAGCGGGTTCCCGAAAAGCTCGTGCCGACTGAACCGGATTGCTTCGGCCGCCCCCAGCAGCTTACCGAAGCCGCCTTTACCGCCTGGACCGGAATGAAAAACGCCGCCGCCGATGCGGGAGTGGAAATCTTCCTGGTCTCGGCTTGGCGCAGCCCGCAATATCAGCATGACCTGATCGCCCGCAAACTCGCCCGCGGACATTCGATCAAACGGATTCTCGCGGTCAACGCGGCGCCCGGCTATAGCGAACACCATACCGGACGGGCCATCGATATCGGCGCTCCCGGCTGCGAGATCCTCACCGAAGAATTCGAAACCACCAGCGCCTTCCAATGGCTAAGCGGACACGCGGGGAAGTTCGGCTTCCACATGAGCTACCCCCGCGGCGACAACCGCGGCATAGCTTATGAACCCTGGCACTGGTGTTATCGGGAAGAAACCAGGTAATCCCGAATCGCTTGCACCGCGGCTTGCTGGTGCGCGTGAAACTCCGTGTCCACCGGGGCTTCGGCGTTGCCATGGGCGGCGATGACCAGATCATCGTCGGGATAAATGCGGATCAACTGACCGAAAATACCCCTTGCGGCGTAGCTCCGGTCGTCGAATAGCCACCAGAGATAGCCATAACCGTCATAGCCTTTCGAGGGCCGGGTCGAATCCGCCATCCAGTTTTCCGGCAACACCGGAGTTCCGTCGCGCAGGTGGCCGCCGCTCATGGCGAACAGACCGAGGCGCGCGTAGTCGCGCAAGGTGGCGCTGATGCAGCAGCCGCCGAGTTCGCCGCCGCCGGCTCCGCCGAGCGCCCACCAGGCGTCGTATTCCATGCCGAAGGGGCGCCAGATCTTGTGAGTCAGGTATGTCGCGGCATTGTTGCCGATGGCCGCCCGCAGAATCTCGCCGACAAGATTGGTCTCTCCGGTGTTGTAATTGAAGACCTCGCCCGGATCGGCCCCGACCGGCAAAGTGGAAAGGTAACCGGCCAGCGCAACGCCGTTGGCGGCGCCGGCGTTGGCCACGTCGGAGGCCGGATCCGCGTAATCCTCGTTCCAGCGTACTCCCGAGGCCATGTTGAGGACATCGCGGATACTCGCCTGTTCGTAACCCGAACCGCGCAATCTTGGCAGATAGTTGACGACAGGCTCATCGACGCTTTCGATGAAACCATCCCGGATGGCCGCGCCGACTAGCATCGAAGTAACCGATTTCGTTACCGAAAAGGATATCCAGACGCTTTCCCCGCTGTTTCCGCCGGAATAGTCTTCGAACAGGATTTCGTCGCCCCGGACGACGATCAGTCCCATATGGGCGGGGTTTGCAAGATAGTCGCTCAATCGAAAGCGGTTGCCTTCCAACTCATAACTCACGCCGGCAAGATCTACCGGCGCGCTGGCCAGCGGAAAAGGCGAATCGCCGTTCTCGATCAGCCGGGCGGGATTGAGACTCGGCATATTGCGGAAACCGATTCTGCGATCCTCCTGGGACCAGAAAAGCAGGCTGGTTTGTTCCCCGGATTCGGCCAGCCTCGCCAACACCTCACTGTCGTCAGACTCAGCCGCCTGAGCCGGAATCCAGACAAGAATCAGCAACAAAAAAACAAGTCTCGACATCTCGTTCTCCTATCGAAAAAGCGCATTCTGACACAAACTGACGACCCTTTCGGCGCGCACTGCGTGAGCCGCTGTCGCGATGGGAGCGTGCAGCGGGCGTGCGAGGGTGAGGCCTGGTCGGCGCAGCCGACAAGAAGCGCAGCTTCTTGAGGGCCGAACGGCTCGCCATGGGTGGCGAGACTGGACGTAGTCGAAGCAACTGAAGTCGCGCTAAGGATGGCATGTGCAAATTAGATCGAAGCCAACAACCCCAGCGTCATTCTGCGACTTCGCTGCGCTCCGCGCAGAATGACGCAAGGAAGGTCGGCGACGGATCGAAGCCACAGAGTCTAAATTCACTTGCACAGCGTGAACTTGAGGGTATATGCTGAAAGCGTAGTCACAAGGGAACCGGGATGCGTTTGAGTTTTCTTCCCACCGCAAGATCAGGCGCGGGGCTCGATAAGCTGGCCCTTTCCGCCGGAAACGGCAATCCCGCAACCACACATTTCTTACCCCGCGACGGTCGCCGCATGGCTTCGGCCGCCGGTCGCCTTCGCCCAAGCAACCAGGGAGCGCGATTCATGAACAATGAATTCCAGATTTATTTCCACAATATCGATCAAACCGAAGCCTTGCAGGAAGCCGTCCGCAAGCGGATTACCAAGCTTGAGCGCTTTTGCGAGCGAATTATCAGCGGTCGGGTAGTGCTCGATTCGCCGCACAATCACAGGCACAAGGGCAAGGTGTATTCGGTGGGTCTGGAAATTCATACGCCGCAGAAGGAAGTGAGGGTGAACCAGGAGCAACACGACAATCACGCCCACGAAGATCTCTATGTCGCGATCAGGGACGCATTCAACGCCGCGGAACGGCAATTGAAATCCGTGGACAAGAGCCATCGCGCATGAACGATCAACAGCAACTCGAAATCGAGGCCGCCACTTTCAGGCGTCTGGTGATACATTTGCGCGGCAGGAAGGATCTGCAGAACATCGAACTGATGACCTTGGCCGGCTTCTGCCGCAATTGCCTTTCCAAATGGTACAAGGCGGAAGCCGAGTCCCGGGGTTTCGACATAGAATACGAAGCCGCCCGCGAAATGGTCTACGGCATGCCTTATCGGCAATGGAAAGAGCTATATCAGACCGAAGCCACGCTCGAACAGATGAAGGCTTTCGAGGAGCATCAGCGGGGTGAGGTCCGGTCGGCGCAGCCGACAAAAAGCAAAGCTTTTTGAGGGGCGAGGCCAAGCGTTTATGAAGCGCAGCTTCATGCGCAGGCCGAGCGACACCGAGCTGTGCTCGGTGGTTGGACGAACGGCTCGACATGGATGTCGAGACCGGGCGTTGACGAAATCAATAATTTCGCGCTAGGGATGGCATGCGCAACTTGGCGGAATTCACACATTACTGCTGCGGTTCAGGCAGGCGGATGCCTACGCCAAGCAGCCGTACTGGCTTGTCTCCACGCTGGAAGCCGGTCTCGCACAAGTTGCGATAATTTTCCATGTTCAGCGAGTCCGATGGCATTTCCACCGTAGTCTGGCTGAAGTCATGGAACTTGATCTTGACGACCTGCTTGCTGATTTGCGGCGTTTTCGGCATGTGCTCCACGCGCCGCCGCAATTGCTCGACAAGTCCCGGCAATTCCTCGAGGCACGCTGTCAGATCGGGCAGATCCCTGGGATACGTCGTTTCCACGCTAACCGATTTGCGAATCCGGTCCACTTCCACCCGCCGCTTGTCGATGCCGCGGCATTGTTCGTGCAGCCTCTGGCCGAAACGACCGAAGCGTTCGCGCAGATCTTCACGAGAAAGCCTTTGCAATTCGCCGCAGGTCTCGATGCCCAGGCGACTCAGCTTCGCGGCGGTGACCTTGCCGACGCCATGGAGCCGGGAAACCGGCAGTTGCGCGATGAAGTTCGCCACCTGATCCGCTTCGACGACGAATTGACCGTCGGGCTTGTTGCATTCGCTGGCGATCTTGGCGAGCAACTTGTTCGGTGCGATGCCGGCGGAGATGGTGATGCCGATTTCCTTGCGCACGGCCGTCCGTATGGCTTCGGCGATGCGGACGGCGTCGCCGTCGAATTCCGCGCGGTCGGCCACATCGAGATAGGCCTCGTCCAGCGAAAGAGGTTCGATGATTTCGGTGTGGCGCCGGAAAATCACGTGTACCTGACGCGAGACCTGGCGGTATTTTTCCATGTCCGGACGGATGATGATGAGCTGGGCGCAACGCCGTCTCGCGGTGGCGGACGGCATGGCCGAATGGATGCCGAATTTGCGCGCCACATAATTGCAGGTGGCGACCACGCCGCGTTGCTCGGGCAGTCCTCCCACCGCGACAGGCTTGCCCGTCAGTGCGGGATTGTCGCGCTCCTCGATCGAAGCGTAAAAGCTGTCGCAGTCGCAATGAATGATGCGGCACGCCTTGGACATGGCCATCGGCGCTCGGCAATGGTCAGGCGCGCTGGCGCTCGAAATGCCGCATGAAATCGGCGAGCGCCCGGCAGCCTTCGACCGGCATGGCGTTATAGATCGACGCTCGGGCGCCGCCGACCTTGCGATGTCCCTTCAATGCGTAAAGTCCGTTGGATTCCGCTTCGCGCAGGAAGGTATCGAGCAGATCGTTTTCCGCCAGATTGAAGGTGACGTTCATATGTGAACGATGGGGCGCGTATGCGTTGCCGGCATAGAAATCGCTGCCGTCGATCACTTCGTAAAGGATCTCGGCCTTGTCCGCGTTGCGCCGCTCCATTGCCTCGACGCCGCCTTCGTCCCGCAGCCATTCCAGCACGAGTTTCATCATGTAGACGGCAAAAGTGTTGATGGTGTTGGCCAGCGAATACTTGTCGGCGCAGATCCGGTAGTTGAGCAGGCCCGGAGTCTCCGGCATGGCGTGATCAAGCAGGTCTTCGCGGATGATCACCAAGGCGAGACCCGAAGGTCCGAGGTTTTTTTGCAGCGAAGCGAAAATCAAGCCGAAACGATCAATATCCATTTCCCGCGACAGCAATTCCGATGTCATGTCGGCGACCAGAGGGATATCGCCGGTATCGGGAAACGCGTTCCAGCGGGTACCGTATAGCGTATTGTTGCTGGTGATATGAATGTAAGAGGATTCCGCGTCTACGGCATGCGCGTCGAACTCGGGAACGCGGTCGAAATTGCTCTCCGCGCTATTGCAGGAAGTATCGATCTCGCCGTAACGCGCCGCTTCGTTCGCCGCCATGTTGGCGAAGTTGCCCGAAACCACATAAGCGGCTTTCCGTTGCGGCCTGCGGGCGATCAGATTCATCGGGACGGCCGAAAACTGCATCTGCGCGCCGCCATGCACGAACAGATTGCGATAGTTTTCCGGAATTCCCCCCAGCTCGCGCAAAAGGGTGTCGGCGGCCTCGATGATATCCATGAATTCACGCGAGCGATGACTGATTTCAATCACCGAGGCGCCGATGCCGCGATGATCGAGAAACTCCTCCCGCGCCCGCCGCATGACGGCTCTGGGCAACATTGCTGGCCCGGCGCCGAAATTGTAAACGCGGTTTGTCATTGCGCCCGGGTTCATAAACAGCATTCCTAGATGGCGGTAACCTTGATCACGTGTTCGATGTTGCGCATGGCGTTCAGCGCCGAATTCGAAGCCGGGTGTTCGAGATCGATCAGGTTGTAGGCGACATCGTCCCGGCTCTTGTTGAGCATGTCAATCACGTTGATGTTCTGGTCGGCGAGAATCGACGTGATCTGCCCGAGCATACGCGGAACGTTCAGATTGGCAACCGCCAATCTCGCGCCGGGCGATGCATTCGGCGCCGGATCGAGATACAGATCGGGAAAATTCACCGAATTCCGGATGTTGCCGTTTTCCAGAAAGTCGCGTAACTGGTTCACCGCCATCACCGCGCAATTCTCTTCCGCCTCCCTGGTGCTGGCGCCGATGTGCGGCATGAAGATCATGTTCTTTCCGCCAAGCATGTCGGGGCGGGGGAAGTCGCTGACGTATTTTGCCAGTCGGCCCGCATCGAGAGCCTGCCGCAAGGCGACCGCGTCGACGATTTCCTCGCGGGCGAAATTGAGCAGGCAGGCGCCGGGTTTCATTACCGAGAACAATTCTCCGTTCATAAGTCCCCGGGTGGCGTCGAGCACCGGCAGGTGCAGAGAGACGAAATCCGAATTGGCCGCCAGAGCCTGAAGGCTTTCCATTCGCGCCATCTGCCTCGGGAGCCGCCGGACAGCGTCGACCGAAAGCGCGGGATCGTAGCCCAGCACTTTCATGTTCAACCTGATTCCCATCTCGGCAACCTGCGAACCGATGGCGCCCAGTCCGATCACGCCCAAGGTCTTGCCGGCTATTTCGGCGCCCTTGAACTGCTTTTTGTTCCGTTCGATCAGGCTGGAGTATTCGGCGTGATCGCGGAGATTGTTGTTTTCCTCAACAAAGCGGATGCCTTGCAGAATATCGCGGGATGCGAGCAGCAATCCGCAAAGCACGAGTTCCTTGACGGCATTGGCGTTGGCTCCCGGCGTGTTGAAGACCACGACTCCCGCTTCGGTGCAAGCGGACACGGGGACGTTGTTGGTGCCGGCGCCGGCGCGCGCCACGGCGCGCAGCCCATCGTTGACGGCCTTTGGGTCGAGCTTGTGGCTGCGCAACAGGATCGCGTCAGGATTCGGAGTAGAATCACCAACTTCGTAGATGTCGGCAGGAAATATCTTCAGTCCCTTGTCCGCGATCGAGTTGAAAGTCTGAATCTTGTACATTGAGGATATTTGCCAGTGTAAACTTAGCCTGAAAATGGACCGGTAAGCGGTGCGAGATTATGTCGCGGATTGCCCCGAAACGCCAGTTCGACACCGCTTCCCCGCGCAAGGCGCGCTATTCGGATCAGAGAGGAAATCCCCGCCTTCCCGCGCGAGGGTCGATATGGCTTCGCGCCGCGGAGCGATATGACGGTGAAAAGAGAATATTACTGCTTTGATCTGACACTTGTCGATCCTCTGATAATCAGCTCCGGTTTGAGACGGATGGCTCGTTTGGGCGATGCTTTATGGTCATTCGTCGGCCGAACCAGTTTGAGGAGTTCCGAAGCGGCCATGTGACCGAGCCCTTCTGTTGGCTGGCGCGCCGTCGTTATGTGCGGATAGGTGTGTTTGGAGAACGGGCTGTCTTCGAAACCCGCAATCGATACGTCGCTGGGAACTCTTACTCCTTGGCTGATGACTGCCATTTGCGCTCCACATGCGATCTCATCATTGCAGCCAATTATTGCTGTCGGCGGGTTAGATATTGCGAGCAGCGTTCCAGCTCTCTTAAAACCTGATGAAAAGCTGTAGTCGCCGTCGGGAATAAGTTCAGATCGTACGTCAAAGCCGAAACTCTGTAGACAAGATCTGTATCCTCTTAATCGAGCTCGAGTTGAACCATGCAATGTATCTCCTGGCAGGAATGCGATCCTTCTATGACCGATTGAGATCAAGTGCTCTGTAATCTCAAATGCCGCCTTTTCATCTTCAAGTACGATATCAACGACTTTTTCGACAGTATTTTCTGATAAGGCCTCTTCAGTCGTACTTGAAATGATTCCAACAAATGGAATATCCAGCTTGTTTAGCGCTTCGCGCAATTCACGGTTTTCGGACATCGGAGGGGCTAAAACCAAACCTGCCAAGCGTGACTTGGACAGAAGATTGGTAAGCATTTCAACATCCATATCGGATGTATCAAATGGGAAAATCTGAAGTCCGTAGCCAACTTCTCGGCAACGTTTTAGTGTACCTTTCTGTAAGCTTATGACATAGTTGGCATTTGGGTTGGCATAAACAAGACCAATTGAATAAGATGTGTTGCCGCGCAGATCGCGAGCCGAGAGATCTGGATGAAACTTTAGCTCTTGGATTGCCGCTCTGACCTTCTCTTTGGTCTGTGGGCGAACAGTCGATTCATCATTGATGGTTCTAGAGACTGTTTTTGCAGACACACCGGCGAGCTTGGCAACGTCTCGAATTGTTGGGCGCATCAGTCATCTTTCTCCAAAATCTGCTTGGGCAAACATCGTCAAGTTAACCCGAATGTCGCATGAACGGGGCAGGCGGAGCACCCGTATTTCGATATAATTCAAGTTGCTTGGGCTGATATCCAAGGACACTCCGCTCATGGCGGATTGTATCCCGGAGTTCGTTCGTTTTCCAAGTCGAGCCGCGTTATGGAGATCGGTTTTTCTGGTAGCGCGGTCAGCGCCGACGGCGGCATGTCGCTTTTGCGTCAGGTCGGTCGGATGCCGGATTGACCGTCCGGGTCGTGCGGGCGCTGACCGATTCGCGCCGCAAGGCCAGTTGCCAACATCCGCTCCGGGCGATGGTCCGACAGCGGGTGTGCGCACTGACGCCGGGATGCGAAGACCTGGACGAACACGACGGACTGCGGCCGGCTCCGCACCGGGAACGGCGGTGGACGCCGCCGAACCTCTGGCCGGCGCTTCCATAGCGCTCACACAATATTCGTACTAGAGAATATCTACTCTCAAGCATGTCGCATCGTCAGAGCACTTCAGACGTGGATAGTGGATAGCGGATTGATCTCCTTTTTCCAATTGACGCAACTTTTCAAATGTTGCGCCGAGTTGACTATCGTTCATGCGCAAAAGATGCCCATTGTCGCAGTGCCCGAACACTTCCGACAATCTCAGAAAGCCATCAGTTGCGACAAGAATTTCACCTCCAACAATCTCATCTTTTTCTAGCTGAATGACTTGCATATGATCAAATGGGTTGTCTACTGGACATAAAACCCAATAACCATTTGCAGTGTTCTTGCGTTGCCGGATAGTCATCAGGTCCGAATGCAGATGCTCAGTAGCCAGGGGTAGACTAATGTTTGGATCTTCGAGTCGTAGAGATTCCAGCTTTTGCAATACTTCATTATCGAAATCCTCTATTGGAGAGGAGCCGAATGTTGTGATCCCGCTTTCCTTGAGATCAAAGATTGCGCGAGAGTCTCCGAGTGCGCAAATCTCAATCTTTTCATCAAATTCTCTCACCATAACCAAGGTGCTCGAAGGAGGCAAAGTATCGGCGGGACAATTTTTGATTTGTTGTTGATAAAGATCTCGCACCTTGTCAGAGACTTGCCTTAGCAAATCCATGCTTGAGATATCTGTCAGTTCGTTGCTCAGTATTTTCAATACATCGGAAAAGGTATTGACGAACCAATTCGCAGCGGATCTGTTTTCGATGAGTAAGCTGTCGAGACCCGTCGCGCCATCCAATAGCCAAGCCATGCTTTTCGTTGCTCCGTAGGTGTCTTCGTTAAATTGCCCATCGCCCTTGTCAGAGCGATGATAGGAAAGAGTGATACCCATTCGATCATACTCGCATCTTTTGTCGTCAAACGTTGCGGCGGGGTGAGGCCGGCACGCTGACACCTCCACACGAAGATTCGGATGGACATTAAATGATTACGTAATCATTTGCAAGAAGTTTTCACCCTTATTTCTCTATGCTTCGCCACTCGCCGGCTGCCGGGGCGGGAGCGACCGTGTGTCACGCCACCTTGCTCCCGGATGGCATCTTGGTAATAAATATCTAGAAAAAGAGGCTGGATCCGGGAATTCCCGGCAGCGCCTCAAGCATTCGACGGAAATTTTGAGATGATCCTGAAATATGTGGCTTTGCTATTGACCACGTAATCATTTTGTTGTAGCCTCCTCACTCTATTGAGCCTGTCCGCGGCGGTCGCGAATTGAGGTGGCCGATCTGGTTGGACAGTCTGTCAAGGTGGTTTTCGCGCACTGGGAGGCCTTAAATGGTGAATATCCTTAAATCATCCGCAAGCGTTCTCGTCTTCGCAATGCTGGCCGGCACGATGTACGCGCAAGACGCGCAGCCTGTTGCTGAGCAAGATGAGATCCGTGAAGATGAAAGAGCTGTCATTTATGAAGTGGAGGTGATCGGCGTTCGCGGAAGTTTGCTCCGCGCTCAGGACGTCAAGAGAAACTCGAATGCGATTGTTGATGCCATCTCGGCGGAAGACATCGGTGTCTTTCCGGATGAAAACATTGCCGAGGCGCTTCAGCGTATTCCGGGGATTGCGATTGATCGCAGTCGGGGTGAGGGCGAGCGGATTTCCATTCGCGGCCTGGGGCCCGAACAAAACCTGACTTTGCTGAATGGGCAGTTCATTGCGTCATCCAACCAGTTTGAGGACGAACAGCCCAGTCGCAGCTTCAACTTTGCTCTGATCGCTTCGGAAGTTATTTCGTCTGCCGAGGTATATAAGACGCCGGAAGCGCGGCTTGATGAGGGCGGAGTTGGCGGAACGGTTATTCTCAAGACGCGCCGCCCTCTCGATTTGGCGGACAGATATTTGCTGGCCGGATCAATTGAAGGTGGTTATGCGCCGTTGGCCGACGAAGTCGACCCGCGCTTCTCTCTCAGCGCCGGGTGGCGGTCGCCAGACGATAAGTTTGGTGTCATTTTGTCTGGCGCATACACCGAACGGAGCATCCGTGGCGACGCTGCCGGCCCGCTGAGCTTCTCGCAGCGTCCGGTCGATCTCGACTCCGATGGTGTTCTGGACTTTGGTGTGGTTCCGGCGGGAACGCTGGATCCAACCCGCGGTTTTGGCGTGCTTCCGGAAAATGCTCCGACGATTCAGGGTATCGAAACGATTGATGAGAATGGGAACCCTGTTATTCAGGGGATCCAATCGCCGGATGGTCTGTTCCTCCCGGATCTTCTGGCGAACACGTACTTTCCGACTGTACGGGAGCGCGCCGGCGGATCGAGCGCCATCGAATGGCAGCCGACTGAAAACCTGAACTTCCACCTGACCGGCCTTTACTCGCAGTTGCGGGAAACGGGTGTAAACAATAACTTCCTCTTGTTGCCTTTGCGGACAGGTGGCGCGGGCAATATCGTTGAACCCGTCAATAATGCCGTAATTGAAAACCAGACGATCATTTCAGGAACAATTCCGCAGCGGATCACGGAAGGGGTCAACTTTACCGGTCTTCGTGGAAACGTTTTCACCACAGCGCTTGATTCCTTTGATCGCGATTCCATGGTTGACACATTTGCGGTTGATCTTGGGACAACCTGGGCGCCGGTCGGTCGGAATTTCGAAGTCTTCACGAGTGTCGGATATACACGCGCCAATGTGAAATCCGACAATCGCTTCTTTGAGACAGTTGGGTTTGGTGATCAAACTTTCGATCTCAGCGTACAGGAAAACGGTCAGCAGTCTGTCGGCGTCGATCTGCTTGATCCTACGGGTCAATTCTTCAGCTTCGTCAACTTCATCAATCTTGATCAGGTGCAGGACGAGTTCCATACCCAGTTTGATGTGACCTATAATTTCGATAGTGGTTTCTTCGAAAGTGTCCAGGCCGGCTTCAAATCCCGCCGTGTTTCGCAGGATCGCAATCAGACGGTCGCCTCCTTCGGCGATGTCGCTCAGAACTTCCTTGATGCAAACGGTATCAGCATTTTTGGTCTGAACCTCGGTCAGCTCAATCCGTCACAAACTCCGGATGACTTCCTGAGCAGCGGCTTCGAGGATGCGATCAGCGCTTTCCTGATCCCTGATCCCGAGGCGATTGATGAGCTTTTCGGGAAAGGCAACGGCAATGACTCCGTCTTTGCGGGTGCTGAAGTGACAAGCATTGACGAGTTCTTTGATATCGCGGAAGACATCTATGCGGGTTATGCGCAGGTGAACTTCTCCAGTGATATTGGCGGACTGAGCCTTCGGGGTAATCTAGGTACACGGATTACGCATCTTGAGAGGCAGTCTGAAGCAAATCTGATTACCAATGGCGTGCCTGAGCCGTTCATGCGGAATGACAGTCAGACAGACATTCTTCCAAGTTTCAACCTGGCGGCTGATCTGACCGAAAATCTCATCGTTCGTTTTGGCTCGGCCAGAACGCTTGCGCGTCCGACCTTCAGCGAATTGTCGCCAACGATTGTAGTGATTGAAGAGACCTTGCAGGCTAATAGCGGAAACCCGGATCTCGATAATTTTGTGGCAAACGGATACGATCTTTCAGCCGAATACTATTATGGCGAAGGGAATGCGGTCTCCGCGGCTGCTTTCTACAAGGATATTCTCTCCTTCACGGTCAGTGGTCAGGAAAATGAGTTCGTGCCACTCGGCGGTGACACGAATAATCTCGTGAACGTTCTCGTGACCCGGCCTGTGAACGGTGGTGGAGGTAAAATCTACGGCTTCGAGTTGGCTGCGCTGCATTATCTTGATAATCTGCCTGAGCCTTTCGATGGCTTTGGTGTCAGTGCAAACTATACCTTCTCTGAAAACTCCGTATCCGACTCCGCCTTTGCGGGTCTTCCCGGTCAATCACGGAATACGGTCAATTCGAGCATTTTCTATGAAAAAGGCTCGATCTCGACCCGAATCTCTTACAACTATCGCAGTGATTACTTCCTCGGTGTGTCCAACGGGCAGAACCGGTTCGCGGAAGGCATTCAGCAGGTCGATTTCAATGCCAGCTACACCCGGGGATTTGTGACCCTCTTTATTGAGGGCCTGAATCTCACTGACGAGGACACCGTCGAAAACTATTTTGCCGTGCCGCAGCGGATTGGTGGTCAGGGTCGATTTGGGCGCCGTTTCTTCTTCGGTGCGCGGTTCAAGCTGTAGTCTTTTCTTTCAAGAAGAGGGACGGTTCGTCCGGTTTTGTGGCGGGCTCGCTTGACCAGGGCTGGTAAGTTCGGCCATCACGGAAAAAGTGTTTCGGGAGCGATCAGGTGAAGACAATGTTAACGGGGATGAGGACGGCAATGGCGGGCGCCGCAATGGTTGCCGCCAATCTTGCGGTTTCAGGGTGCGCCGGCGAGCAGTCGGCTGCGACCCGGCCTGATCCGGCAGGTTCCCGGGGTCTGACACCTGTTGCAGTGTCCGCCGATACCTTATCCATTATTCCGGCCCCGGCTGTGATAAAGCCGGGGCGGGGCGCCTTCCTCGTGAGCAATGCAATCCAGGTCGAAGTGTCCGGTCAGGATACGGAGGCGATCCGCATCGCTGAATACTTTATTGATCTTATGGCGCGGACCACGCGGTTTGATTTCGAGTTGACGGTTCAGGAGTCCGGCGGGAATGGGCGGGGCGGCATTGTCTTCCGGACGACGGCGACCGCGCCTGGAGCGACGGCTTCCGACGCGTATGAGCTTGTTGTTGCCGATGATGGCGTGAGCCTTGGCGCGGGTGAAGGCGCCGGCCTGTTCAATGCGGCAACAACACTCTGGCAGATGTTGACATCCGTTGAAAGCGAAAGAGCCGCGATTGAACTTCCGGCGCTCACGATTATGGACACGCCTCGTTACGTCTGGCGTGGATTGATGCTCGATAGCGCGCGTCACTATCAGTCCACTGACTATATAAAGCAGTTCATTGACTGGATGGCTTTGCATAAGTTCAACGTGTTTCACTGGCACCTGATTGATGATCAGGCCTGGCGTCTGGAAATCAAAAAGTATCCACGATTGACAAGTGTTGGAGCGTATCGGGTTCAGCCGGGCGAGGCGGCTCGGGCGGATATTGACCCGGTGACTGGCAAACCACGTCTCTATGGCGGTTTTTACAGCCAGGAAGAGGTGCGCGATATTGTGGCCTACGCCGCCGAGCGATACATCACGGTTGTTCCCGAAATTGAAATGCCGGGACATGCGCAGGCCCTGCTGGTTGCCTATCCGGAATATGGCGTGACCGGTGAAGAGATCGAACTCCGCGCGGATTGGGGAATCTATCCTCATCTCTACAATGTTGAGGAAGAGACATTCGCCTTCATTGAGGATGTCCTGGATGAAGTCATGGCGCTTTTCCCCGGCGCATATATTCATATCGGCGGAGATGAAGCCGTAAAGGATCGATGGAAGGCATCGGCGCGGGTTCAGGAGCGCATGCGTGAATTTGGTGTCAACACCGAAGAGGAACTGCAAAGCTATTTTGTCCGCCGTATCGAGGCGTTTCTGCATGAGAACGACCGTAAACTGGTTGGCTGGGATGAGATCCTGGAAGGCGGTCTGTCTCCGCATGCGACGGTTATGTCCTGGCGGGGCGAAATTGGCGGCATTGAAGCGGCCAAGCGGGGGAATGATGTTGTCATGACCCCGGGGCCGCTGCTGTATTTCGATTTTGCGCAAAGCAGCCTGCGGGATGAACCGGCCGGGCGCCCCGAACCCAATGTTCAGACACTCGAAGACATCTATGTCTACGATCCGCGGCCGGATGAGCTTACCGATGAGGAAGCCAAACACATACTGGGAATCCAGGCGAATATCTGGACCGAGCATATGCGGCTGCGGGAGCGCGTCACGCATATGTCCTTTCCGCGTGCGTCAGCCGTGGCCGAAATCGCCTGGACGGATGGCGAAACGAAGGATTTCAATGAGTTCCTGAAACGGCTTACAGTTCAGTTCCGGCGATATGAGGCGCTTGGCCTGGCTTACGCCGACAGCGCTTTTCAGGTCGATGTCGGAATTGATCGCACAGCGGGCAACGATCTGATCCGGATGCGGCTGGAAAACCAGACAGGGTTTGGTGAAATCCGCTATACGCTGGACGGGTCCGAGCCAACCTCGTCTTCGCCGCGCTTCGATGCGCCGTTCGAACAATCGCTGCCAGTCACCATCCGGGCAAATGCCTTTCATGATGGTCGTGTGCTGGCCGATACGGTTGAACGGACTTTCACAGTTGAAACCATTGAGCGCCGGGAAGACGATGATCTGAAAATGTGTAGTGAGGGACTGGTGCTTCGGCTGGAGGATGACGGGCCGGTTCGCGGTGAGCGTGCTGTCTATAATGTCGATATTTTCAATCCATGCTGGATTTATGAAGATGCGCGGCTTGATGATGTAACTGGCATGCGCCTGAGCATCGGTCAGATTCCATTCAATTTTCAAGTTGGCGACGCCGTCAACAGCATTACCCATCCCGAACCGGAAACGGCTGAAGGTGAATTGCTGATTCGACAGGATACATGCGAGGGCGACATTATCGCCCGGCTGCCCCTGGCGGGACTTGATGGGCTTGGTCTGGAGACGATCGAAGGCGATATTGAGCCGCGTGCCGGTGAACACGACCTTTGCTTCCAATTTGCCAGCGCTGAAATCGATCCATTCTGGGTGATTGACTGGGTGCAGCCCCTGCGCGGCGGCGAGACCCGTTCATAGATCAAGCGGGATGACTTTTCCGGTCCCAATGCTTTCCCGGGCGACAAAATGTTAACAAGTGTCCTGTAGTATCCTGTCCAGTTAATTTTGACATCGTTGGCTACCCTCGGGAACGCCCCATTTCACCGCGATGCCGTCATCATTCCGCGAGGCCTTGATGTATGGCGTCGAGAAGCGCGCCATCATCCTGCTCTATCTGCCAGGAAAAAATTCCCGCAAGACCTCTTTTTTTGACAAAATCCGTTTTTGCGGCAATTGATCGCGGATCATCAAAACTTATAAAACCGTCAGTTTCCCGGTTGATCAGAAACGCCGCCTCCACATCGGTATCATAGGCATATTCATACCCGTCCGGCGGGTTGGCCCGCAAATCCCGGAAACGAAATGATCCGATGGATTGGGACGCGTCCTGTGTGACCACCGCGCCATTCCGATATCGAGCGCCTTCCCAGCCTCTTGCATAAAAAGCGGCGCCCAGGACCAGTTTGTCCTCGGGAATGCCCGCAATATGAAGATTCTCAATCATCTCGACCCCGCTGAGTGCGGTCTTGCCTGGGACAGGATAAAGATTGGCGTGATGGGTCGCGGCGCCATCGCCGACCGCGAAGTCATAGGTCATCGCAAAGACCATATCCAGGTGAGGCGCTGTTCCCGCCCAGTCGATCGACGCGGTCTGCCGGGCCGCGCCGCTGACAGCCGCACTGAGGGAATAGGATCGCCCGGTTTTCACGCTGAGACGGTCCAGGCCAATGCGCAGCTCCCGCATCATTGCCCGGAAGGCGTAACGTTCCGTTGCGGTTTCGTCCGAGCCAAGCGGGAGAGAGGAATTGTCGCCACCCCCGGGATACTCCCAGTCGATATCAATGCCGTCAAAAGCCGGATGATCCTTGATGATTTCGATGGCTGTGCGGACAAAGCGCCGCCGGCCGGCATCTGATTTCGCCATTTGCCGGAAAGGAGCGGACAGGTTCCATCCGCCAAACGAAGCGAGGACTTTCAAGTGTGGATGTTCCGCTTTGAGCGTTTCGAAGGCCGCGAGTTCTTCCGTCTCGGCAGGGCCGCCAATGCGGGTTGCCGTGAAGTCCGGCTGATTCGCGCAGGCGGCCGCCACACGCGCCGAGGCAGCCGGACCAGCCGTTCGATGGTCGCCGCAAAGCGTAAGGAAAGCGTAGAGAACATGAGAAAGCTTGGCGGCTGGAATTTCGGCCACTTTCTCAGATGACCCTGTGCTGGAATAGTAAGAAGCGATAATCGGCTTTTCGTTTTGTGTGCTTGCCTGTAGAGCGCTTCCGGTCATCAGCGGCATTCCAATCAGCGCGAGGCGCCACATTTTCAGTTTCGTACCCTTTTTATCCTTGCGCCTGCTTCCGGCAAGGCGGCTTGGTCGCCGGGGAAGAATCCTTGATTGCATCGGTTTTTCCTATAAAATGACTACGTGATCATATTTTAGAGCGACTATTCGGAAGGTGCAAAAGCGGGCTTCGGATCTGCGGTGATTTCCGCGCTGCGCTCGTGGTGTGTTGGAAGCGTTGCGGGGTGGGATTGCGGCGAGTTGCGGGCGCACGGAGCTTGTGATCATGGATATGACCGTTGTTTCCGGATCATGTCGGTCGGGTGAGTGACGTGACTGGGGCGGTGACGTATCTCGCAAGTGACGCGGGGCGGACGGCAAGTGGGGCGGTCCTTAAGGTTGATAATGGTCGGATGGCGCGATGATAAAGAGACGCGTGAAGCGAGTGGGGAATTGCGAGGCAAAAAGTTTTCTTTACAAAAAATATCGTTGTCATTTTTTGATAACGCGCCGGATCAGTAAGGGTCAAGGGGTGATACTATGTCAGTCGCGGAAACATCATTGATGTTTAAAGAAGCAAGTAGTTCGAGTTCATCGGTGCAAAGCCAATTTACGGATATGGAAAATGGGCTGGCGGCGATCGCGTTGGAATTCAACATTCGGCCACCATCTTTTGTGCTAATGTGCGCGCGGGGGAGTTCCGACCATGCAGGGCTTTACGGCAAATATCTATTTGAAACCCAACTTGGCGTCCCCGTCGTTTCCTTTGCGCCTTCTGTCGCATCCATTTATCAATCTTCGATGCGGTTGGGTGATGCATTTTTTATTTGTATTTCCCAGTCCGGGCAGAGTGATGACTTGGTCATATCAGCCGAATTCGCCGCCAGAAATGGTGCGCGAGTCATTGCGATTACCAATGACCTTTCGAGCCCACTTGCAGAGATCGCAGATTTTATCTTGCCGATCTCCGCGGGGTCTGAGCAGAGTGTTGCGGCGACCAAGTCCTACATCTGCTCATTGACCGCGCTAGCCAATCTTGTGTTTTGCCTGACGGGAAATGCCGCGGGCGTTGAAGCCGTGAGATTGCTTCCCGGGCAATTGGAATCCGCCTGGCAACTCGACTGGTCGGTATGTCTGCCGTCTTTTTCCGAGGCTTCAAGCCTGTTCGTTGTCGGACGTGGTGCTGGGCTTGCTGTCGCCGAAGAAGCAGCGTTGAAGTTCAAGGAAACTTGCGCGCTTCACGCGGAAGCTTTTAGCGCCGCGGAAGTTAAACATGGACCTATGACAATTGTGCGGGATGGTTTTCCTGTTCTGTTTTTTGTGCCGTCGGACGAAGCTGCAAACAGCTATGGGGAACTGGCGGAGAGTTTTTCGGAACGAGGCGCGAAGTGCTTTTCCGTTGGTGCTGCGCTGCCGGGCGCCGTCCACCTGCCCGCGCTCTCGATCTCAAATGTGCCAGTGCTGACCCCGGTTCTGCAAATCCAGACCTTTTACCGCATGGTTAATGCATTGTCGCACGAGCGGGGGCTGAATCCCGACAACCCACCTTTCCTGAATAAAGTGACGGTGACCCGTTAATGCATGTGTTGCGTGGCGCACGAATCTTGCCGGGCGACGGCAAAGCCGCGCGTTGGGCTGCAAGCGGGGCCGCCATCGGCGTTTTTGCTGATGGAAGGCCAATCGTGGATACGATCCGAACCATGGCGGTCGCGCGCCGTCATTTTGGATATGATTGGTTTTCCAATCACCCTTGTCACCAATGCACTGGATATCATGCGCGATGCGGGCGTATTTAGAATTTCAAGAATGATCAGGAAGACTGCACGGAGGAAACATGGCGGCGGTTGATTGGGTAATTGTGGCGGGGCTTATGGTAACCATTGTTGTCATTGGCCTGCTGGTTGGCCGATATGCATCGAGGAACAGTTCATCCTATTTTCTGGGTGAGCGGAATATGCCTTGGTGGCTTTTGGGAGCGTCCATGGTTGCCACCACATTCGCAGCCGATACGCCCAATCTTGTTGCCAGCCTTGTACGATCCAACGGCGTGGCCGCAAACTGGGCTTGGTGGTGTTTTCTCATCACCGGAATGATCACGGCTTTTGTCTATGCGCGACTGTGGCGGCGACTTGGCGTCAGCACGGATATCGAATTCTATGAACAGCGCTACAGCGGCAAACCCGCAGCCTTTCTGAGAGGGTTTCGGGCGGCCTATCTGGGCCTGTTCTTCAATGTCATGATCATGGCGAATGTGACCTTGGCGGCGATCAAATTCGGCGCTGTTCTCTTTGGCGTTTCACCGCTCCAGCTTGTGCTTGTCGCCGGGTTTGTGACCGTCACTTTCTCGGCGATTGGCGGTCTGCTCGGAGTTCTGATTACGGATATGATTCTGTTCGTTGTTGCGCTTGTCGGCGCGTGTCTTGCCGCATATTTCGCTCTCAACCATATTGATGTGGGCGGTTTGAGCCAGCTCATTGAGCACCCGAACGTGGTCGATAAAAAGAGTTTCCTGCCCGACTTTTCCGATCCGAACAGTTTTGTGCCTTTATTGCTGGTGCCCTTGGCGGTGCAATGGTGGAGTGCCTGGTATCCGGGGGCCGAGCCCGGTGGCGGCGGTTATGTGGCGCAGCGCATGTTGTCCGCCCGCGACGAGCGCCACGCCATGGCGGCAACCGCTTTCTTCAATTTCGCCTATATAGCGCTGCGCCCCTGGCCATGGCTGCTGGTGGCGTTGGCGTCTCTGATCGTTTTCCCTGATCTCGACAGTCTGGCGGCAGCTCTGCCGCATGTTGATCGCGGTCTCATTCAGAATGACCTTGCTTATCCCGCCATGTTGTCCCTGCTGCCGCCGGGGGTTCTTGGTATTGTCGCGGCATCTCTGGTGGCTGCCTATGTGTCGACGATTTCAACCAGCCTGAACTGGGGGGCCTCCTATTTGGTCAAGGACATCCATGTCCGGTTTATCGCGCCCGAAGCATCCGAAAAACAGCAAGTGAGAGCCGGGCGCCTTTTAACCATCCTTCTCATGGTCGCCGCGGGCGCCTTCGCGCTCATCCTCGAAGATGCTTTGCAGGCATTCCAACTTCTCCTCGCAATCGGCGCCGGGACCGGGTTGTTGTTCTTCCTGCGCTGGTTTTGGTCTCGCATTAATGCCTGGAGTGAGATCTCGGCTATGATTATTTCTTTTGCGATTAATATCTGGCTCGAATTTCTGGGGCCGGACATGGCTGACTGGATGCAATATGTGCTGGGTGTCGGTGTGACCACGATTGGCTGGGTTGCCGTTACTTTGCTGACGTCTCCGGAGTCCGGTGAGACGCAAAACCGTTTCAAGCGGATTGCATGGCCGACAGGCGCCCCGCGGCGCGAACTCTTCGAAGGATTGGGCCTCTCCGCCGCGGCGATCGCGGGCACCTACGGCACTCTCTTTGGTATTGGATTCCTGCTTTATGGCGATGTCTTCTGGGCAATAATCAATCTCGGTGTGGCGGCGGCGACAGGCGCTTATGTCATTGTCCGTATTCGCGGCCCGGCGCCTGCCGAATCTCTGGCGGCGATAAAACAGCATTAGGAGAGGGGAATGACTGTTACCAACGATTATGGTCTTTTCCGGCGCATTGGAGAGCGGCATCGGGAGCAAAGGCAATTTGTGCTTTCCGCGGATGTTGGCGGCACGCATGCCAGACTTGCTGTTGTGGATGTTCCCGGTGGGTCGGATTCGCAAGCTGAGATAATAAGCTACCAAAAATATTTTTGTGCTGATTTTGCGCGTCTTGAGGAGTTGATCGAGCTTTTCTTGACTGAACACAACACGCCAAACATTGGTGGGATATCGATTGCTGTGGCGGGATACCTATCCGGTGGGAATGTCGTTAATTCCAATCTCAAATGGGGTATTCGAGTGGACGAAATCAAAAAGCGGTTAGGTTTTAGCGCGGTTAATATTATCAACGATTTCTATGCGCTGGCGCATGGGATTGATCATATTGACGCCAATGTTGTTGAACCTTTAAATGGTTTGCTGTTCTGCAATGCCAGCCAACCAATACTCATAATTGGCGCCGGAACCGGGTTTGGCGCGGCAATCCGTGTACCATGCGGAAATGGTGATCCGGTCGTGCTTGACTGTGAAGCTGGACAGATGAGTTTCGCGCCATCGTCACGGCTTGAGCTGGAAATCCTGAAAGTGCTGATGCCTGATGACGGTCATGTGCCGATGGAGCGGATTTTATCCGGACCTGGTCTCTTGACCCTTTACCAGACGCTTTGCGGGATTTCCGGGCGAGCGGCCTTGCTAGGCGACCCGGCGGACATCGCAGATGCCGCGCGCGCGCGAAGTGATCCGATCGCCGCGCGTGCGATCGATGTTTTTTGTGGAGCGCTGGGGAGCATGACGGCCGACCTCGCGCTCGCTTCGGGAACGCATGGAGGTGTTTATTTGGCTGGCGGAGTCTTATCACAACTATCGGACCTTATCCGGCGCAATGAATCCTTCATGACAAGGTTTCTGAACAAGGGGACCGTTAATCCGTTCTTGATGAATGTGCCCATTTGTCTGGTTGAACACGGGCAATTGGCCGTGCTCGGCGCTGCGAGCGATTGGCAACGGAAAGCGGCGGTCGCGACATCATAGCTCGACAGTGGTCGCGGTTGGCCGCCTCATGCGCCGAGGGCGGCAACTCCCACAGTTTCAAATGGGGCAGCCGTTGCGAGTTTGTCATAATGCGCTATTGGCCCTATTTACCATTGAAGGAAACAGGATTTTGTCATGCGAACAGTCGTTGCCGGAGTTCCAGAGCGTATTTCAGAGTGCGAGGTGCCTGTGTTTCGGATTCTGGGGCGTAATCCGGGGCCGATGACGGGGCCGGGCACGAATAGTTATCTGATTGGTGAATCGAGGCTTAGTCTGATCGATCCTGGTCCCCGGGATAGCGACCAGTTGCGGAGTTTTCTGGAGGCTATTGGCGACCGCAGGCTGGAGTACATATTGGCCACTCATACTCATGGCGATCATTCGCCCGGCGCGGTCGAGTTGCAGTGCGCTACCGGCGCGGAATTGGTGGGGCTGCCGGCGCCTGAACACGGTTACAACGACCTGAGTTTTACGCCTGGGCGCGAATGGCGTCACGGTGATGTACTCGATTGCGGCGAATATACGATCCGCATGTTGCATACGCCGGGGCATGTTTCGAATCATTTCTGCTTTCTGCTTTGCGAAGAGCAGTTGCTGTTCACGGGCGATCATGTGTTGCAGGGCACGACATCGGTGATCCTGCCGCCGGACGGCAACATGAGCGACTATCTCGACAGCCTGGAAGAATTACAGCAATTGCCGCTGCGTTATCTCGCGCCCGGCCACGGCAATCTGATCCATGATCCGCATGCGGAAATCGGCAAGCTGATCGAGCATCGGATGCGCCGGGAAAGCAAGATCGCGCGCAGTCTGGCGGGCATCGGAACCTGTACGCTGGAAGATCTGGTGGTGGTCGTCTACGACGATGTCGACAAGTCCATGCATCGCTGGGCAGAGAGGACCATGCTGGCGCATCTGGAGAAACTCGAGCGGGAAGGGCGCGCGCGCCGCCACCGCACGGGAGAGAAAGCAGAACAATGGAGCCCGATGTAAACGAGGCGGAAGACGCGTCCGGGGCGAAGATTCCGGTCGGCGTGAGTAGTTGCCTGCTCGGCGATCAGGTTCGCTATGACGGCGGTCACAAGCGGCATTCGTATATCACCGGCACGCTCGGCAAGTACTTTGAATTCCGGCCATTTTGCCCGGAAGTGGAAATCGGCCTCGGCATCCCGCGCAAACCCGTCCGGCTAGTGTGCGCGGAACGCGGCGAAATCCGCTGTGTGCAAATTGACGACCCGGCTGTCGATCACACGCGGGCATTGCGGGAATCACTCGCCCGCAGGCGGGATTGGGCGGCGGGACTATGCGGTTACATTCTGAAAAAGGATTCGCCCAGTTGCGGCATGGAGCGCGTCCGGGTATGGCGCGGCGAGACGCCCGCGCGCGATGGCAGCGGCATTTTCGCCGACGCCCTGATGCGGGAGTTTCCTTGGCTGCCGGTCGAAGAGGAAGGCCGCCTGGGCGATTCCGTATTGCGCGAGAACTTCATCCAGCGCGTGTTCGTTCTGCGGCGCTGGTTCGCCCTGTTTGAAGCCGGTTTGAGCGCGGCTTCGCTGACGCGATTCCACGCCCGCCACAAACTGATCGTCATGAGCCACGACCAGGCGCAATATCTCGCGCTCGGCCGACTGCTCGCGGACGCCGGCAAGTCCGATCTCGAGCAGGTCGCCGGCGAATATCTGCGGGGGCTCATGGCGGTGTTGAAAATTTCCGCGACCCGCGGCAAGCACGTCAACGTATTGCAACACATCATGGGCTACCTGAAGAAAAGTCTGGCCGCGGACGACAGGCGGGAACTCGTGCGGACGATCGAGGATTATCGCCTGGGCCTGGTGCCGCTGATCGTTCCGATCACCTTGCTCAATCACTTCTTCCGCAAACACCCCCATCCCTACATCGCGGAATCCTGGTACATGAAACCCTATCCGGCGGAATTGATCCTGCGCAACCAGTTGTGACTTCAGGCGGCCTGCTGTTCCAGCGCGGGAGCGATCTTGAAATTCAGGAAACCGTAGATGACGGCGATCACCGGACAGGCCATGTTGAAAAAACAGAAAGGGAAGTAGGCGAGCGTGGCGACGCCCAGGGTGCCGCTCATGTAGGCGCCGCAGGTATTCCAGGGCACCAGCGGCGAAGTGATCGTGCCCGAATCCTCCAGCGTGCGGGAGAGATTTTTCACGTCGAGATCGCGGCTCTGGTATTCGAGCTTGTACATGCGCCCCGGCAGCACGATGGCGATGTACTGGTCCGAAGTGATGATGTTGGCGCCGATGCAGGTAACGATCGTCGTGGCAATCAGGCTGCCGGTGCTATGCACGAAAGATAGCGCGTAGTCCACCAGCCGCTGCAAGAGGCCCACGCGTTCCATCGAAGCGCCGAAAATCATTGCGCAGAGAATGAGCCAGATCGTGTTCAACATGGAAATCATGCCGCCCCGGGACATGAGATCGTCGAGCGTGGCATTGCCGCTTTGCAGCACGAAGCCGTCGAAGAAAGTCGTCCACACGCCCTTGACCAGGGCGAGGAACAGGTTCGGCGCGTCGCCGGGCAGAGCGAGGATCGCCGGGCGCTGGAACAGCAGGGCCAGCACGACGCCGAGGGCGCCGCCGGCGAGAATGGTGGGAATCGGCGGCAATTTTCGGTTGGCCATCACCAGCAAGACGAGAACGGGCAACAGCGTCACCGGCGAAATCATGAAGTTCTCGGTGAGCAGGTTCATGGTGATCGCGAGATCGTCCGCGCTCGCGCCGCTGTCGATATTGAGGCCGATGAGGGCATAGATCAGCAGGGCGATGAGTATGCTCGGCACCGCGGTCCAGGTCATATGGCCGATATGGCTGAAGAGATCGGTCCCCGCCACAGCCGGCGCCAGATTGGTCGTTTCCGACAAGGGCGACATCTTGTCGCCGAAATAGGAGCCGGAGATGATGGCGCCGGCGGTAATCGCCGGCGACAGGCCCAGGCCGGCCGCGGCGCCGATCAGCGCGATGCCGACTGTGCCGGCGACGGTCCAGGAACTGCCGATGCTCAGGGCGATCAGGGCGCAGATCAGGCAGGAGGCGAAATAGAAAATCGAAGGATCCAGAATCAGCAGGCTGTAATAGATCATGGTCGGGACAGTGCCCGCCATGATCCAGCTTCCGATTAGCAGTCCCACGCAAAGCAGGATCAGGATCGGCTTGAGCGAGATGGAAATGCCGGAAACGATCGCGTTCTCGATCTGCTGCCAGCCGATGCCGTTGCGCCAGCCGACGGTCGCGGCAACGGCGGCGCCGATCAGCAGGGCGATCTGGTTCGAACCGGAACTGGCGTCTTCGCCATACAGATAGACCGAGAATGACAACAGCGCGATCAGCGCAAATACGGGAAGCAGCGCCTGTAGAATCGAAGGTGTCGTTTCGTGACGTTCGCTTGCGCCCGGATTATCGGATTCCTTCATGAGCCCCCCAATTTCCGAGCCACAAGCATACTGGCACATCCCTCGGCATGTCTATCTGCGTTTGTGGTTTCGATCCGTCGCCGCCGGGCCAGGGGGTGTTCAGCGGACGCCGTGAATACGGTCCAGCCGCCAAGCATAGCTTGGCGTCGTTCCGGCTGCGCATGAAGCTACGCTTCATAAACGCTTGCCTTCACCCCTGTAGGCTTCGCGTTCGGCATCCATGCCTCACACGCCCGCTGAACACCCCCTGGCCCAGCAACGACTCACGCCGTGCAAAATCAACGGTATCTTTTCTAAAGCCGATTTGAACCGGGAAAAGAAGTCTCGAAGAGAATAGCTCTTTCAGATTGGCAAAATTGTTAGTCGCCGTCAGGCTGGGATAATCACAGCAGGCATGCAGGGGCAGGATACCGAGCACTTGGCGCCTCTCTGCTCGCCGACCTCCCCGGGCCTAGGCCTCTCGTTTCGGCTGTCCGGTTCTGTTGACATGGCTATTGCTCCGTCCTTGTCTGATTACAATCTTAGTTCAGTAGTCCCATTGCATCGCTGTCTCGCGGCTGTGGTCTTTCACGTTCAAGGTGACGGTTATTCGCGGACGATTACCAGGACCAGGGATGTATCGTGTTACAAGTGCATGGATGCACTTATAGACAAGACAAGTCAAGCGAAGCGCTTCATTAATCGTCTCTTGCTCCTGCGTTTATCAGCATTTGTTCTATTTCGAAATCTTGGGCTATTAGTCTTGCATACATAAGCGCATACTTTCCATAGTCGCCGGTCGCGTCCGCTCCCAAAGCAAGTAATTCCGCTACCGCGTCCTTATGTCCCGCAAAGGCTGCTCGTCTTAGTGCGGTGGCATGCAAGGAATCCGACGGATAATAGTTTATGTCGGCTCCAGCCGCCACAAGTGCCCGAATTGCTTCAACGTTGCCGACGTATGCCGCTTCGTGCAGTGGGGCAAAGTTGAGAAGGTCGGGACCACTGGTAGTTGAGTTAACATCTGCTCCGGCCTGAATAAGTGCCTGAATCATTTCAAGGTTACCGTTCCGCGAAGCATTATGCAGTGGTGTCGTACTACCATCGAGAGGCATGGCGTTTGGATCGGCTCCAGACGCGATATAGGCAAGCACTGTGGGAAGGTCGTTTATATTACTAGCCCAGATAATATCGGTATACTGGTTCGCAATTAGTTCTTCTTGCATGGCAGCCCTTTCCGACATATGAATATCCACTAAATTTTGTGAGTGATTTCGATAAATTTCCATCTGTTCAGCAGAAAGAAATTGCCTTAGATTTTCTTCCAATTCGGATTCAGATCTGGTTCCTTTCGTCCAATCTTCTGCACTAATGGTCCCCATTTGCATCTGATGAATCAAATCCAGATTGTAAGCCTCATGGTCAATCCATAGTTGTTCGAAGCGAAGTCTGTCATTATCTGACAATTCCATTTCTGCGACAATTTGGCTCCATTCTTCTTCGTACTTTTCTCGCGCATTAACAAACGGGTCTGGTTGATAACCAATCATTCTATTTATTCTGACATAAGCTGTTTCTTGAACCTGATTACTTTCCATCGGAAGGGATGTTGACCTGTTCCCGTTAGTGTCTCGCTGAGCTTCAAAAGGTTCATTTGGAAACGCATCTTCTCCCGCGATTGGAGAAGGAAACGATGGATACTCTGAATCTTCTTCCGTGATTGTTGAAGGTAACGATAGGTGTTCCGAATCTTCTTCATGAATAGAATCCATATCGGTTTGAACTGCAAACCATGAAAGCAATGCGGC
>JANQSV010000098.1 GCA_028279115.1 Pseudomonadales bacterium | reverse complement strand
GGGGTGCGGCGGACGCCGTAAATACATCCCTGTAGGCTTCGGCCTCGTCATCCATGTCGAGGACGCCCGCCGCACCCCCCGCCACCCAGCGGCGACTTACATGGTGCAAATGATGGAAACCACCGACCCCGAAGCGATACAGAACGCTTAATTGAGAATTGCTGCTATGTGTTCCGCACTGTGTAAGGCTCTGTGGGCGGGAGTGCCTTTTCGCGTCGTGGGAGTCGTTGCGTGCCATGGATGGCCCAAAGCAACGACGACCCGATTCGAACCTCGTCATGGGTGAGGACAAGCGTGTTCGAAGCGCTAGCTTCGAGCGCAGGCCGAACGACGCCGAGCTATGCTCGGCGGCTGGAACCGACGAGGTGAGATTAAGCGAAAAGGCGCTCCCGCCCGCGGAGCCGATCGAAGCCACAGGCTCCTGCCGGTTGGGATCATTACAGGCGCGATGGGCTGACGACGAAAGAGGCGCCATAGTTTTCAACGGGTTCCAGCAATACCGCGCTATTTGCGTCCGTCAACTCCATACGCACCTTGTCGGTCGTGATGGCGGTAAATACATCGATCAGATAGCTGACGTTGAACCCGATTTCGATCGGATCCCCGTCATAATCGACTGAAACGGACTCTTCGGAAACTTCCTGATCCGGGTTTCTGGCCACGACCTTGAACTCTCCGGAGCCGAGATTGAAACTTGCGATCTGGTACTTTTCGCTGAAAAGGATCGCTGCGCGCTGACAGGCTTGGCGCAGGGCTTCCCGATTTCCGACGAGCGATTTCGAACCATCCCGCGGAATCACTCTTTCATAATCGGCATATCGGCTGTTGACGAGCTTCGAAACCAGGGTGCAGCTACTCATTTGCGCCCGAATATGGCTCGCTCCCCCGGTAATCGTTACGAGTTCCTCGGGGTCCTGCAGCAGACGAGCCAACTCTATCGCGCTCCGCCTGGGCAGGATCAGCCGCTGCTTTTCTTTCACATTGTTTTCCACCTGCACCGTATGCAAGGCGAGCCGGTGCCCATCCGTCGCCACCGCGCGCAGACTTCCCGAATCGACTTCTATCAGCATGCCGTTGAGATAAGGCCGGAAGTCCTTTTGGGCCATCGCAAAACTGGTGCTCGCCAGCAACTCGGAAAGTTGTTCCTGAGTCAAGGTGAGCGCGACCGTGTCGATTTCGTTTTCCGCCTTCGGGAAATCCTCCGCCGGCAATGTCGCCAGCGAGAAATTGCTGCGACCGGAACTGACGCGCAACTGGGCGCTCGAGACGGAAAACAGGATTTCCGAATCCTCGGGCAGCGAGCGGCAGATATCGAACAACTTTCGCGCGGAAGCCGTTATCCGGCCCTCGGCCTGGACGTCGGACACATCCACTTCCGCCGACAGTTCAAGTTCCTGGTTGCTGCTCGTAAGCGAAAGCCGATTGCCCTGGATATCGAGCAGGAGGTTGGACAACACCGGCAAGGTGCTGCGCCTTTCAACCACTCCGCTCACGAGTTGCATTGGCTTGAGCAACGCATCCCGCGCGATCTTGAATTGCATAATGTGTTTTCCCTGTGTTCGTGGCTAAATATGCTCTGGCGGGTGGCGAGTCTGGCACATTCCGAAATACGCGTGATCAGTTCGTCAATATCCGCATCAAATTGTTGAAGTCGTCGTCCAATGTTTTCGAGCCGCGGCGCAATTTCAATACTTGCCGATAAGCATGAAGCACGGTCGTATGATCCCTGCCGCCGAAGGCCTCGCCGATTTCCGGCAGACTATGACTGGTAAGCTGCCGGGTCAAGCTCATCGCAACTTGCCGGGGCCGGGTGACCGAACGATTTCTGCGCTTGGAAAGCATATCGCGCATGTTGATCTTGTAATATTGCGCCACCGTGCGCTGGATGTTGTCGATGCTGATCAGCTTGTCCTGCTGAGCCAACAAATCCCACAGGGCTTCTTTCGCCAGACCCACATCGACTCGCTGACTCTTGAACTGGGCGTAAGCCTTGACCTTCTTTATGGCGCCTTCGAGTTCACGGCCGCTGGAGCAGACCTTTTGCGCGATGAACTCCGCGGCGTCATCGGGAAGTTCAAGTCCGATCTGCGCCGCTTTGCTCATGCTGATGGCCACCCTGGTCTCAAGCTCCGGGGGCTCGACCGCCACCGAAAGCCCCGAACCCAAGCGGGACATCAACCGGGGCTTGATCCCGTGAATCTCCTTGTAATAACGGTCGGAAGTCAATACGACTTGCACGCCGTTATCAAGCAAGGTATTGAATGTATGGAAAAATTCTTCTTCGGAGCGTTCCTTCTTCTCCAGGAAATGCACATCGTCGAGCAATAGCGCATCCACCGACCGATAGTAGCGCTTGAACCAGTCCATGGCGCCGAATCGCAGGGCGCGAATCAAGGTGTTGACGAAATTCTCGCAATCGACGATACCGACCCTGGCGCGCGGCTTCCGCTCACGCAACTGGTTGCCTATGGCATGCATCAGGTGCGTCTTGCCGAGCCCCACGCCACCATAGATGAAAAGTGGATTGGATTCCGTCCGCCCCGGATTCCGCGCCACTTGAAACGCCGCCGCCTGGGCGAGTTGATTGGATTGCCCAACCACGAAATTCGTGAAGCTGCACGATTGATTCAATTCGCCTTCAATGCGCAACTTCCTTATGTATTCCGCGTCTTCATCGAAATATGACTTTGACCGGAAATCCAGCGAACCCGGCGGGCGGAGCCGCGCCGTCTCGCCATTTATTCGCGGCGAATTGGAAACGCCGGGCGCGATCGCCTTCTCCGCGGAGCCGGAACCGCCGCTTGGCGCCTCCACTTCCAGCGCAACCTCCTCGAGTTCGGGCTCGATCTCGAACATCAGCTCCCTGATTCGCGCCAGAAACTTGGCGCTGACCCAATCGAGAATGAACCGATTGGGCGCTTTCACCCAAAGAAGTTTGCCATCAGCTTCGAGTTCGGCGCTGAGTGGCCGGATCCAGGTATTGAATTGTCCTTGCGAAATCTCGCCTTGAAGCGCCCGGACACACCTTTGCCAATTTGCCGCTGTCACTTGCTTCGCTCTGCCTTGAGTATGTGTCAATCTTTTGACCATTCTAGCGGCAATCTCAAGGCCATTCCAAATAGTGCAACTCTCCTCGTTCGGCGCTCGTTCGGCCGCAATTATCTGATGTTTTCATAGCCTTACCGGCGTATCGTCACAGTCTTCAAAAAGAAAGCCCCATAAAAAATTTTTTCCGCTTACCACAGCAGTCACGGCATTTCCTGTGGATAACTTGTTGCTAATTTCGCCCTTCCGCACAGGATAACGATTTTCCGGGTCTGCACAGCGCAAGTCGACGCCTGGTGGGTCGTGTGCATCGGGCGCGCGAGGGTGAAGCCCGGTCGGCGCAGCCGACAAGAAGCGAAGCTTTTTGAGGGCTGAACGGCTCGCCATGGATGGCGAGACTGGGGGTAATCGAAGCCATTGAAGCCGCGCCAGGGATGGCATGTACAAGTCAATTCAAAGCCGACAAGATTCCGCGACTTCGCTCCGCGCAGAATGACAAGTTGAGCAATAGGCGGAGGATGGAGAGTTGGTTTTGCAACATCCGCGCAAAACCACTAGAATCCGTGCCCCAGGATTCAGGCGCCCAAAGCCTGTAACAGCGAATCGGAAAGAGTCATGAAAAGAACTTTTCAGCCCAGCAGGATCAAGCGCGCCAGGAATCATGGCTTCAGAGCGCGCATGGCGACGCGCGGCGGGCGCAAGGTGCTGGCCCGGCGACGCGCGAAAGGCCGTCAACGCCTTTCGGCTTGAATAGCCGCATAACCGACGGCGCGGCGACAACGGGCGGCGACCGCGCCCGGTTTTCCCGAACGTCGCGCCTGCTCCAGGCGAAAGATTACCGGGCCGTGTTTTCCAACGCCCGGCACAAGGTTTCCTGCCGGTTCTTTCTTGTGCTTGCAATACCTGACGACGGCGCAGCCAGACTTGGCTTGGTGGTTTCGCGAAAGAACGTTCCCGGCGCGGTACAACGCAACCGGTTGAAACGGCTGATTCGGGAGAATTTTCGCAGACGTCAAACGCAACTTTATGGCGCGAATCTGGTTGTTCTGGCCAGAAAAGACGCTCACAGGCATCCGAACTCCGCGTTGAACCGGAAACTGGACAGGTTGCTCGACGATCTGCTCGGGAAAATGCGCGGCGCAGCCAAGCGGGAATCGCCCTGATCATGATCGGATATTTACCAGGTATTCTATGAAAATTTCCCTCCCTGGAATTTTTCATTATCATCGCAAAACAAAGGCGTGGTTTTGTTTTGCTCTCGGATTCAATGACTTGCGTCATCGAATCCGGCGGCATATCCCTGTGCCGCAGAGAAGCTCTGACGTAATCAGAGCTTCCTTGGTCAAGCTGATCGGCTTCTACCAGCTATTTCTCAGCCGACTGCTGTTCACACAATGCCGCTTCTATCCCAGTTGCTCGCAATTCACGCGGGAAGCCATTGAAATTCATGGCCCGGCAAAGGGGCTGTGGCTCGGCGCCCGGAGAATCTGCCGCTGCCATCCATGGCATGAAGGCGGATGCGATCCGGTGCCTGGCGCCGAACTCTCGCGGCGCAAGGCGGACTGACATGAAATTGACGCGCTTCTTCCTCTATACATCGCTGGCGGTCATCACTTACCTGATGTTGCTGGCCTGGCAGGAAGATTATCCCCCGGTCGTCGACGACGGCACGGATTCCGTCTCCCGAACTTCGAATGAGCCCCCGAATGAATTGCCCGATCCCGTCGTTGCCGTCGAGACGCCGGATTTGCCGCTGGAAGTTCCGGGCGAGTCCCTCTCCGCGGCGGGCGGAGAAAGCCTGACGCCCGATACGGCGCCGACCCGCGCCGGCTTGATCGATGTGACAACGGATACCCTGAGTCTGCGGATCGATCCGGCGGGCGGGGACATCGTATATCTCGCCCTGCCCCAATATCTGCGCGAACTCGACGTCCCGGACGAACCCTTCGTATTGCTCGAATCCAGACCCGGGCGGGAATTCGTCTCGACCAGCGGGCTGGTCGGGCCCGACGGGATCGACCGGGGCGAACGCGCCCGCTATCGCGCGGCCGCCAGCGAATATTTCCTGGCCGACGGCGCCGACACGCTTGAAGTCGACCTGCTTCTCACCACCGAAGACAATGTCGAAATCACCAAACGCTTCACGTTCACCCGCGACAGCTATCTGATCGATGTTTCCTTTCTGGTTGCAAACCGATCCGATCAAACCTGGCGGGCGAATCCTTTCGGCCAGATCCGCAGACACGATTTTTCAGATCCGAGCAGCGGCAGCCGTTTCACCCGGACCTATCTCGGCTACGTCATCACCAGCGCGGACGACCCCTACCGGGAAATCGATTTCGACGATATCGCCGACGCCCCCGTTTCACTTGAGGAGTCCGGTGGCTGGGTCGGGCTGAGCCAGCATTATTTTCTTTCCGCCTGGGTGCCCAATACCGAATCGGTCAATCGCTACACCTTGCGCAGAAGCAACGACGGTCAATTCATCGGCGAATTTACCGGTTCGGCGCTGCGGGTGGCCCCCGGCGGCTCCGGTTCCGCAAGCATGCGGTTCTATGCCGGCCCCAAAGATCAATATTCGCTCGCGGAAATCTCTCCCGATCTCGACCTCACCGTCGACTACAGCTTTCTCTGGTTCCTGGCCGCGCCGATCTACTGGCTGTTGACGAATATCAACGCCTTCGCCGGCAATTATGGCGTATCCATCATTCTTCTGACGCTGATCGTCAAGCTGATTTTCTACAAATTGTCGGAAACCCAATATCGCTCCATGGCGGGAATGCGCAGGCTGATGCCGAAAATCCAGCAAATCAAGGAACGCCATGGCGACGACCGCATGAAACTGCAGCAAGCCACGATGGATCTGTACAAGAAGGAAAAGATCAATCCTTTCGGCGGCTGCCTGCCCCTGCTTGTGCAAATGCCTGTTTTCATCGCCCTGTATTGGGTACTGATGCAAAGCGTCGAACTGCGGCACGCCCCCTTCTTTCTCTGGCTCGACGATCTGTCCACGCGCGATCCTTTTTTCGTCTTGCCGCTGCTCATGGGCGCCACGATGTTTCTGCAAATGCGCATGAGCCCCGCGCCAGCCGACCCCATGCAAGCGCAGATCATGAAATTCATGCCGATCATGATGACCGTGCTCTTCCTCTGGTTTCCCTCGGGACTGGTGCTTTACTGGCTGACCAACGGGCTTTTGAGCATCCTGCAACAGTGGTATATCACCCGCAAGATAGACGCCGAATTCGCGGCGTCCCGCTGATCCGCCGATCAAGGCGCGCCTCGTCGCAACAACCGAACCGTAGCGGCTGGGCATGTCCAGCCCGAGATCGGAGCAATCGCCTTCGCGCCAACCATTCGACATATGTCCCGATACAAGCATGAGTAACGACACGATCTGCGCCATAGCAACCGCGCCCGGGCGCGGCAGCATCGGTGTGTTGCGCATATCGGGCGAGACTCTCGCCGGCATGGTCAGGAACCTGGTCGGCGCCGAGCTGGAACCGCGCAAGGCGCTCTTTTGCGACTTTCACGGCGAAGACGGCGAAATTCTCGACCGCGGCATCGCCTTGTTTTTCCCGGCGCCGAATTCCTTTACCGGCGAAGACGTGCTCGAATTGCAAGGCCACGGCGGGCGCGTCGTGCTCGAATCGCTGCGCGAGCGCGTGCTGTCGCTTGGCGCTAGACAGGCGCGTCCGGGCGAGTTTTCCGAACGCGCGTTTCTCAACGGCAAGATCGATCTGGTCCAGGCCGAGGCTGTCGCGGACCTGATCGACGCCGATTCCCGGCAGGCGGCAAGATCCGCCCTGCGCACGCTGACTGGCGAGTTTTCTCAAAGAATTCAATCCGTTACGGCGTTACTCACACAGCAGCGCGTACTCGTTGAAAGCGCGATCGACTTTTCCGACAGCGACATTGAAGTACTGCGGATGGAGCAATTGCGGCAAAACCTCGCGGACTTGCTGGAGCGGTTGGGCCGGATTCGCGAACGAAGCCGGCAAGGCGCCTTGTTGAACCAGGGCATCAGCGTGGTGCTCGCGGGCCTGCCGAACGCGGGCAAATCCAGCCTGATGAACCGCCTTTCCGGGCAACAGACCGCCATCGTTACCGAGATCCCCGGCACCACCCGGGACGTGCTGTCCCAACGCATTCTGCTTGACGATCTTCCCTTGCAACTCATTGATACCGCGGGCCTGCGCCGCAGCGCCGACGTGGTCGAGCGGGAAGGCGTCAGGCGCGCCAGGGACGCCATCGACAGCGCCGACGTCATCCTGCTCGTGGCCGATGCCAGCCTTTTCCCCCACCGCTCCCGCGGCCCCGCCGCGGATGAGTTGCTCCATGTGCTTGAACCGCTTGAGGATTTTCTGGAAGACAAGGAAGATCGGGCTGATTTGCTGCGGCGCACCTGCATTGTGCTGAACAAGATCGATCTGTTGCCGATGGCGCCGGTCGCGGAACAGGCCAGACTGGAGGATATCGAGCTTTCGGTGATCCGCATCAGCGCCAGGGACGGATCGGGCATTGATTTGCTCGCCGCGCATTTGAAGCGTTTCGTCGCCTACGAAGGCGGCGAAGACGCGTTTGTCGCCAGGGCGCGGCATCTCGAAGCGCTGGACGAGGCCCGGCGGCAGTGCCGGTCGGCAATGGACAAGTTGGCGGCGCAAGCGGCCCTGGAATTGATCGCCGAAGATCTGCGGCTCGCCCAGGCGGCTCTCGGCCGCATCACCGGAGAAGTCACCAGCGATGACCTGCTCGGGGAAATTTTCAGCGAATTCTGTATTGGAAAGTGAGGGAAAAGCTGTCGGCCTCTTTGCTCTGCACAATGCGGGTCGCCGGCGGGCCGGCGGGTGTGCGGCGGACGCCGTAAATACGTCCCTGCAGGCTTCGCGTTCGGCATCCATGCCTCACACTCCCGCTTGCACACCCGACGGCCCGACGGCGACGGAATGTTGCGCAATTCCTGTTGATAAATCCCATCCTGGCCGGGAAAAGCTTGGGATCAAATTCGAAGCCGCGGGCCGAATGTGAGTTATCCCCATTCGCTCCATGGCTTGCAACAAGGGAAACCCCATTTCGCACACCGGGTTTTGCATCGCGCAAGCTCTTGAGTAGTGGCGGGAATGTTCAGGTATCAACAGGGCAGGGGGTCCCCTGCTACTACTGCTACTGGTTTTATATTCTTGTTACACATATATACATAATTTCATAGCAGTTATAATTCGCCGCTTGTTGAATTCGAGTCTGAACCCATGCGTTACGGCGACAATTTCGATGTGATCGTGATCGGCGGTGGACATGCCGGGACCGAGGCCGCCCTGGCTTCGGCGCGGCAAGGCGCCAGTACGCTGCTGGTCACCCACAACATCGAAACCATCGGACAGATGTCATGCAATCCTGCAGTCGGCGGCATCGGCAAGAGCCACCTCGTGCGGGAGATCGACGCGCTTGGCGGCGCCATGGCGCTTGCCGTGGATCGGGCAGGTATCCATTTCCGCGTGCTCAACGCAAGCAAGGGCGCCGCGGTTCGGGCGACCCGGGCCCAGGCCGACCGGGCGCTGTATCGCGCGGCGATTCGCCGCATCGTCGAGAATCAGCCGGGCCTGTCCCTGCTGCAGCAACCCGTCGACGATCTCATTATGGAGGGCGATCGCGTAGCCGGTGTGGTAACCGGGCTCGGCATCGAGATTCGGGCGCGGGCGGTGGTGCTGACCACGGGAACTTTCCTCGCCGGGCGCATCCACGTGGGCCTGGCGAACGGTTCGGGCGGACGCGCCGGAGATCCGCCGGCGCTTGCGCTCGCCCGGCGCCTGCGCGAACTGCCGTTCCGGGTGGAACGGCTGAAAACCGGCACGCCGCCGCGGCTGGACGCCAAAAGCCTGGATTTCTCCGTGATGGAAGTGCAGGAAGGCGACGAGCCGGCGCCGGTCATGTCTTTTCTTGGATGCAGGTCCGAGCATCCGCGCCAGGTGCATTGCCACATCACCGCGACCAGCGAGGAATGCCACGAGATCATCCGCGGCGCGCTGGACCGGTCGCCGATGTATACCGGCGTCATCGAAGGCGCGGGACCGCGCTATTGCCCGTCCATCGAAGACAAGGTGATGCGCTTCGCCGACAAGACCTCGCATCAGATATTCGTAGAGCCCGAAGGCCTCGATGTCGCCGAAATCTATCCGAACGGCATTTCCACCAGCCTGCCTTTCGACGCCCAGGTGGAAATGGTGCGGCGTATACGCGGGTTCGAGAACGCCCATGTCACCCGGCCCGGTTATGCCATCGAATACGATTTCTTCGACCCGCGGGACCTGCGTTACTCGCTGGAAAGCAAGTTCGTTCCCGGGCTCTACCTCGCCGGACAAATCAACGGCACGACCGGCTACGAAGAAGCCGCGGCCCAGGGCCTGCTCGCGGGACTCAATGCCGCCCGTGCCGTCGCCGGCAAGGAATACTGGTGCCCGCGGCGCGATCAGGCCTACATCGGCGTGCTGGTCGACGACTTGATCCGGCTGGGCGCGAA
>JANQSV010000097.1 GCA_028279115.1 Pseudomonadales bacterium | reverse complement strand
ACGCGAGCCGGGGCATGGCCACGATGTCGCTGACCCTTTTCGATGACGATGCGGTCCGCAACATGGCCGCGTATATCGCCACCTTGCCCGACGAACCGGCCGAGCGCACGGTCACCGGCGATATCGCCAACGGCCAGGACATCTACGACCGCAATTGCGCCGCCTGCCATCTCGACGACGGCAGCGGCACCTGGTACACCGACGCGCCGCCGCTGGCGGGGCAGAGCGACTGGTACCTGGTCAACCAGCTCAGCAATTTTCGCTCCGGCATCCGCGGCAATCACCCGGAAGACGACTACGGCGAACAGATGGTTTACATGGCCCCGGCCATGGCCGACGAGGAAGAAATCCGGGACGTGGCGGCGTACATCAACACGCTTGTTTCAAGTAGAATCGAGCTCGGGGAATAACCCGGAAATCGGGCATTGCCGAATCAGGAGACAGAGAACATGGCATACGTACCATTGGCGGACCAGGAGATCGAACTTCACCATCCCCATAGCTGGGTAACGAAGTACGTCTGGAGCCAGGATCACAAGGTGATCGCCATCCAATACGGCGGCACCGCCATCGCCGTCGGGCTTGTCGCTCTCGTGCTCTCGCTGCTCATGCGCATGCAGCTCGGCTTCCCCGAAACCTTCGATCTCATCGACCCCAGTTCGTATTACCAGTCTGTGACCATGCACGGCATGATCATGGTGATCTATCTCCTTACCGCCCTGTTCCTCGGCGGTTTCGGCAACTACCTCATTCCCCTCATGTGCGGCGCCAGGGACATGGTGTTCCCGTTCATGAACATGCTCAGTTACTGGGTTTACCTCGTTTCGGTGATCATCCTGCTGGCCAGTTTCTTCGTCGGCGGCGGCCCGACGGGGGCGGGCTGGACCTTGTATCCGCCGCAGACATCGATGGCGGGAACGCCGGGACACGACATGGGCATCGTCCTCATGCTCGTCTCGCTGGCGGTGTTCATCGTCGCCTTCACCATGGGCGGTCTCAACTACGTGGTTACCGTGCTGCAATACCGCTGCCGCGGCTTGACCATGATGCGCCTGCCGCTGTCGGTGTGGGGCATCTTCGTCGCCACCGTGCTCGGCCTGTTCGCTTTCCCGGCCTTGCTCGTGGCGGCCGTCATGATGCTGTTCGACACCCTGATCGGCACCAGCTTCTTCATGCCCGCGGTGATCGAGTCCGGCACGGCGCTCGATTACGACGGCGGCAGCCCGATCCTGTTCCAGCACCTGTTCTGGTTCTTCGGGCACCCGGAAGTCTACATCGTGGCGCTGCCTGCCTTCGGCCTCGTTTCCGACGTGCTCAGCACCCATGCCCGCAAGAACATCTTCGGCTACCGCATGATGGTCTGGGCGATCATCGTCATCGGCCTGCTCAGCTTCATCGTCTGGGCGCATCACATGTACGTCAGCGGCATGCACCCCTACTTCGGCTTCTTCTTCGCCACGACCACGCTGATCATCGCGGTGCCGACGGCGCTCAAGGTCTACAACTGGGTGCTGACGCTGTGGGAAGGCGACATCCGCATGAACGCGCCGATGTATTTCGCCATCGGTTTCATCTTCACCTTCATTCACGGCGGACTGACCGGCCTGTTCCTCGGCAACGTGGTCATCGACCTGCCCTTGTCCGACACCTATTTCGTGGTCGCGCATTTTCACATGGTGATGGGCGTCTCGCCGATCCTGGTGCTGTTCGCGGCGCTGTATCACTGGTTCCCGAAAATGTCGGGCCGCATGTATCACGAAGGCATGGCCAAGCTGCATTTCTGGTGCACCTTCCTCGGCACCTACGCCATCTACCTGCCGATGCACTATCTCGGCATCCATGGCGTGCCGCGGCGCTATTACGCACTCGGCGACACCGGGTTCATGGCGCCGGCGACTCAGGACGCCAATACCGCCATCACCGTCGCGGCGCTGTTCGTCGGCGCTTCCCAGTTGCTGTTCTTCATCAATGTGTTCTGGAGCCTGCGCCACGGCGAAAAGTCCGGCCCCAATCCCTGGGGCGCCAATTCGCTCGAATGGCAGACTCCCGACACTCCGCCGATACATGGCAACTGGGGCGATACGCCGCCGACGGTTTACCGCTGGGCTTATGATTACAGCGTACCCGGCGCGCACGAGGACTTCATCCCGCAGAACACGCCGGAAAGCGAAGAGCCGACGGTGGATGAAGAACATTTCGATCCGGATCACGACGCATCCAAGGCGGATCTGTGAAATCGCTCAAGCATTTGACCGACAAGCCCTGGGAACGCAAGGGCGTCATCGGCGGGCTCAAGCCCGAGGGCGTGTTCGACACCGCGGCGGAAAAGGTGGCCCTGGGCTTCTTCCTGGTCGTCGCCACAGTGCTTTTCAGCCTGTTCACGATCAGCTATTTCATCCGCATGGAACTGCCGGACTGGCGACCGCTGGCGGAGCCGGCGCAGTTGTGGCTCAACACCGGACTGCTCGTGCTCAGCAGCGCGCTGTTCCAACTCGCGCGCAACAAGATCAAGCGCGGCGAGGCGCGCAATGTGTTCACGCTCTATCTGGCCGGAGGCGTCGTCGCCTTCCTGTTCATCGGCGGGCAATTGCTGGTCTGGGGCGGTCTGCGGGAAGCGGGAGTCTATCTGACGCCCAATCCCGCCGCATCGTTCTACTATCTGCTCACGGGAGTGCATGTCTTGCATCTGCTCGGCGGGCTATGGGTCTGGAGCAAGACCTCGATCCGGCTGCTGTCGGGCAGCGAGCTGAAAGACGTTCGACTCAGCATCGAGTTATGCACGCTCTACTGGCATTTCCTGCTGGTGGTGTGGCTGGCGTTGTTCGCGATTCTTGCAAACACATAACGGCGCAGGGGCGGCAATGAAGAATTCCAAGGGTGGAATTCTTCAGAGAAAATAGTCAATCGACAAGCAATGGGAACTGACACGAATGAGTGAAGCTGCAGCAACAAGCGTAGCCCCCGCGGAAGGGGTAACAGGTCTGGTCGACGACTGGACGGCGGACAAGCAGGCCTATCATGTGCCCTGGGGCAAGGCCATGATGTGGATCTTCCTGGTCAGCGACACCTTCATTTTCACCTGCTTCCTGACCGGCTATCTGAATGTGCGCATGACCACGACCCAGCCGTGGCCGCCGCAAAGCGAAATTTTCGCCCTGAGCTTCGGCGGCGCGCCCATCCCGCTGATCCTGATCGCGATCATGACTTTTGTGCTGATCACGAGTTCAGGCACCATGGCGCTGGCGGTTAACTACGGTTACCGGCGCGACAAGTTCAAGACGATCGTGTTCATTTGCCTCACGGCCCTGTTCGGCGCGACCTTCGTCGGCATGCAGGCTTTCGAATGGACCAAGCTGATCGTCGACGAGGGTGTGCGGCCCTGGGGCAATCCGTTCGGAGCGCCGCAATTCGGCTCGGTGTTCTTCATGGTCACGGGATTCCACGGCCTGCACGTATCGGCCGGGGTGATCTACCTGTTATGGGTGGCGCGGCGCATCTGGGCCGGCTACTACGACAAGAAAGGCTTCGAGATCGTCGAAATCGCCGGGCTCTACTGGCACTTCGTCGATCTCGTGTGGGTATTCATTTTCGCATTCTTTTATCTTCTGTAAGAGGGGACGCCAATGGCATCGTCGGACACCGCGGGACAACAGCATCCACTTGGGATCTATTACCAGGTCTGGATCTTGCTGTTCGTCGTCAGCGCCGCTTCCTACGCGGTCGACTATTTCGACGCGCAGGGCGCCTTGCGCTGGACTCTGGTCATCGTTTTCATGCTGGTCAAGGCCGGCTTCATCATCGCCATCTTCATGCATGCGTTCTGGGAGCGGCTCGCCTTGTGCCTGACGATTCTCGGCCCGCCCGGCGTCCTGCTGCTGCTGATCGCTTTCATGGCCGTGGAAGGCGACTACACCGAAGGCGCCCGCTTCGATTACATGGGGCACGATCGCGACGCGGTCGCGTTGACCCCGGCCGAATACCACGCCTCGCTTGAAGAGGAGCACGGCGAAGCAGGAGTCGCCGCCGAAGCGCACTAAATCTGGTCCGTCCAAAGGGATTGTGGCTTCGATCCGTCGCCGTCGGGGGTGCGGAATCTCGTTGGGTTTGTTGGCTTCGAATTGACTGGTGCATGCCATCCCTGGCGCGACTCTGCGGCTTCGACTACCCCCAGCCTTGCCATCCTTGGCAAGGCGTTCGGCCTTCAAAGAGCGTTGCTCTTTGTCGGCTGCGCCGACCGGGCCTCACCCTCACACGCCCGCTGAACCCCCCGCCACCCGACGGCGACTCACATCTTGCAAAATTCAGGCCCCGTTCCTCCTCCGTCATTCTGCGCGGAGCGAAGCGCCCCCACTTCGTCATTCTGCGCGGAGCGAAGCGGAGTCGCAGAATCCCGTTGGCGATCTCAAGTCGTGACTATCAGGTCTCACCCACGTAGTTGGCGGATGATTGGCCTGGCGTTAGGGGTGACGCCACGCCAGATGCGAAACGATTCGGCCGCCTGCTCGACCAGCATACCGAGGCCGTCGGCGGCGGTAGCGGCGCCATTGTCCAGAGCCCAGCGCACGAAAGGCGTATCCTTGTCTCCGTAGACCAAGTCGTAGCAGCAACAACCGCTTGCGAGCCAGGCCGCGTCGACTTCGGGCAAGCCTCCTTGCAAGCTGGATGACGTGCCATTGACGATCAGGTCGAACTGCCGGCCGCGCAATTCCTCCACGCTTGCTGCGGCCAGGCTCCCGCCGAAATCCCGCGCGAGCTCGACCGCCCGTTCGGCGGTCCGGTTCCAGACGGTTATCGAGGCAGGAGATTCCTCCTCAAGCGCGGGAACGACGCCGCGCACCGCACCGCCCGCGCCGAGCAGCAATACGCGGCGGCCGCCGATCTCGATACCGAGATTGTCGCGAAGGTCGCGCACGAAGCCGATGCCGTCGGTGTTGGCGCCGGAGAGCTCGCCTTCGCGTACCTCAAGCGTATTGGCCGCTCTCGACCGCGCGGCATCGGGCGTGAGCCGTCGGCACATGGCCCAGGCCGCCTGTTTGAACGGCACGGTGACGTTCAAGCCGCTGCCGCCTTCGCGAAAGAACTCGCCGGCCAGGCCCTCGAAGCCTTCCGCCGTGGCGAGAAGCGCTTCATATGCGAGCGCCTCGCCGGTCTGTTGCGCGAACAGCGAATGGATCAGCGGCGACTTGCTATGGTTAATCGGATTACCGACTACGGCGTAGCGGGCGGGAGGCCGGTTCATACCCATTGCTTCGGCAACAGGTAATAGCTGGTGAGTTTTTCTTCCTCGCTGCCGGGTTCGGCCCGCCAGTTGTAGATCCAGCGAACCGCCGGCGGCAGCGACATCAGGATCGACTCGATCCTGCCGACCCCCGATTGCAGGCCGAACAGCGTGCCGCGATCATAGACCAGATTGAATTCGGCATAGCGGCCGCGGCGATATTCCTGGAACCTGCGTTGCGCGGCGGTCCAGGCGAGCGCCTTGCGGCGCGCGACGATGGGCAGATACGCCTCGATGTAACTTTCGGCCAGGGCG
>JANQSV010000076.1 GCA_028279115.1 Pseudomonadales bacterium | reverse complement strand
CCCAGTTGCCGTCGCGCAGGAACAGGTAGCCGAAACGGGCATGGTCGAGCGTGCTGATGAAGAAGCCGCCGCCCCAATGGGCGCCGCCGGAAGGCGATTGCATCCGCCGGCCATCGATCTCCACCCAGGAATTTTCATAGCCGTGCCATTCCCATTCCTCGCTGGCGCCGATCGGATCCATGACCCTCTCCCTGAGCACCCCGTCGAGAGGCTCGCGCCAGACGTTGAGCAGCGAGTAGGCGAGCATGTTGACGCGCACGTCGTTGTACTTGTAGAAAGTGCCCGGCTCATGCATTTCGCGATTGATCGCTTCCGCCGGATCGTAGTCGTGAGGACGGTCGGCCCAGTCGGGTTTGCCCCAGAGCGTCCCGGCCCAATCCGACGACTGGTTCAGGAAATGCTCCCAGGTGATGGGCGCGTTATGCGGATCTTCGAAACTTTCGTGGGGAAAGTATTCCTTCACCGGATCCTTCACGTCTTCGATCAGACCCTCGTCGAGGGCCAGGCCGGCCATGGTCGAGAGATAGCTCTTGGTGACGCTGAAGGTCATGTCTTCGCGTTCGATATCGCCCCATTCGGCGACGATGTAACCGTTGCGCACCACCAGTCCGGAACCTTCCTCCCGGCGCTTGACCGGGCCGAGAATGCTGAAATGAGGTTCTCGACCGAAACCGCGTTCGATGAATTGGGCCATGTCGTGGGGTTCGACCACGGTATTGTCCTTGGCGAGTTGCACCGCCGCCGCCAGTTTCGCGCTGTCCATGCCCGCTGCTTCAGGCGCGCGCCGCTCCCATTCCCCGGGCGGCGGATAGTAGAAGTCCTGGGCGAAGCCGATCTGGGCCGCAACAGGAAAGAGTGCAAGAAGTACAACTTGAATCGAAAATCGAACAGGCCTGCGGAACGTGTGCATCGGCGCCTCCAAACTTATTCGGTGACGTTCACCGCAATGTAACCGTCGTGGTACAAGCCGCCGTCGTCGGCCCTGCCCCATAATACATAGGCGCCGGGTTCGTCGAACGTGGCGGTTACCGTGTAGATGCCGTCTTCCGGAATCGGCGGCGGCAGGAACAATGCGCCCCAGGGCGAATTCGCGCTGGTGCGGGTGTCTTCCCAGACCTTGACCTGGGGCGGATCGAAGCTGACATTGCCGGGACCGCGATACTTGTTCCACGAGTAATACAGGCCGTTGACCTTGTTCACGGTCACTTTCGTGGGCGGACTCGTCATGCGCCGCTCCATGATCAGTTCGGGCGTAATGAAAGCGGACGCCAGCGGTCCGCCGGCGAATTCGGCGAAACGGCGCGCTTCCTCCACCGGGTCGGTGGGCTCGGGCAGGCCGTCGTCGGTTACCAGGGTATCGAGCAGCAGCGGTTCGCCGACCGCCACCGCGCGGATGTCGTCGCCCTGAATCTCAACCACGGGCGGGACGTTGGCGCGGGATTCCGGACTGCTCGTGCCGGCGCCGAGGGAACCGGTCTCGGAAGCGATGACCATGTTGTCGACGAGATAGTCTTCACGCAAGGTGGCGTAGGCTTTCTTCTCGACACCGTTCACTTGCAGCGTCCAGACGAGTTCCCTGTCGCCCCAGTCGGCGGGCACGGCGACTTCGAAAGTGAAGCGATTGCGGCGCGGCAGGAAATGCTCCGGCTGGCCGCGATCCGGTTCGCCCGGCTCGAAGTAATTGTGTGCGCCGACGGGAACGTCGGGAGTCTCCTCCCAGTTCTCGTTCATGTAGCCGAACATCATGTTGAAGCCGCCTTCGTCGTTGGGCCTCCAGCCCTCGAAAGCCGGTTCCACGTGCTGGCCGCTGCGATAGGTTTGCGCGCCGGCGCCGCCGGCGCAGAAAGACGCCAGCAGCAATATGGCGAACATTCTTCGGGATGCGCCCGAACCGCTTGAAACAAGCGGCATGAGCATTGGAAGGGTCGGATAGAGCCGAAATCGATGCGACATTTCCAGATCCTCTTGTTTGATCGAGCTCGACGGAAAACCATGCTGGCCCCCGATTTTACTCAAATCGCTGAGCAATTCCACAGTTGGTTGCCGGCTTGGCGGCTTCGATCCGTCACCGTCATGCCGGGCAGGGTACAGCGTCCGCTGAACCCCCCGCCAGCCGACGACGACGGATCGGAGCCGCAGAATCTCTTTCTAGGCCGTGAAGGTTTCCTTTTCTTCCTCGGTGACTTCCTTCATGCTCAACTTGATGCGCCCGCGGGCGTCAAGGTCGAGCACCTTGACCAGTACCTCCTGCCCCTCTTCAAGATAGTCGCTTACATTCTCGACCCGGCTCCTGGCAATCTGGGAGATGTGCACCAGGCCATCCTTGCCGGGAAGTATATTGATGAAGGCGCCGAAATCGACGATGCGCGCGACGGTGCCGTTATAGAGCTTGCCGATCTCCGCTTCAGCGGTAATTTCATTGATCCGCTCAACAGCCGCGTCGCGGGACTGGACGTCCTCGCCGTAAATACGCACGACACCGTCGTCGTCGATATCGACCGCCGCGCCGGTCTCCTCGGTGATCGAACGAATCACCGCGCCGCCCTTGCCGATGACATCGCGGATCTTGTCCTGGTCGATGCGAAGGGTGGCCATGCTCGGCGCGTTCTCGTTCACGGTCGGGCGGGCTTCGGATATCGCCTTGCCCATTTCGCCGAGAATATGCTGCCTGGCCTCGTGAGCCTGGGCCAGGGCCGTTTCCATGATCTCCTCGGTGATGCCCTGGATCTTGATGTCCATTTGCAAGGCGGTCACGCCCTTGGCGGTGCCCGCGACCTTGAAGTCCATGTCGCCGAGATGATCCTCGTCGCCGAGGATGTCGGTGAGTACGGCGAAACGCTCGTCTTCCTTGATCAGGCCCATGGCGATGCCGGCTATCGGCGCGCGCAGGGGCACGCCGGCGTCCATCATGGACAGGCTGGCCCCACAGACCGAAGCCATGGAACTCGAACCGTTGGATTCGGTGATTTCCGAAACCACGCGGATCGCATAGGGAAATTCCTCTTCGGCGGGCATCAGGGCGGCTACGCCGCGCTTGGCGAGCCGGCCGTGGCCGATTTCCCGGCGTTTGGGTCCACTCATGAAACCCGTCTCTCCGACCGAGTATGGCGGAAAGTTGTAATGCAGCATGAAACCTTCCTTGTGCGAGCCCGCCAGTCCTTCGATCAACTGCGAATCGCGCACGGCGCCCAAGGTGGTGACCACCAGGGCCTGGGTTTCGCCGCGGGTGAACAGCGCCGAGCCGTGGGCCTTGGGCAATATGCCGACTTCCACTTCGATCGGTCGTACCGAGCGGGTGTCGCGGCCGTCGATCCGCGGCTCGCCATCGAGAATGCGGTTCCTGACGGTGCTTTTCTCCAGTGCCGAGAAAGCCTTGCGAACATCCGCCTCGCCGGCGTCGTAATCGGCGCCCTCGAGCGCCTCGACGGCTTCATTCTGCAATGCGCCGAGGGCGGCGTAACGTTCCACCTTGCCGGAAATCTGGTAGGCCTCGGTAACGCCCGCGCCGAATTTCTCCGCCAGCGCATTTGCCAGATTCTCGTTTTTCGCGACCGGTTCCCATTCCCAGTCGGGTTTGCCGGCCTCGTTCCTCAGTTCCTCGATCGCGTCGATGGCCACCTGCATTTCCTGCTGGGCGAAAAGCACCGCGCCAAGCATCTGGTCCTCGCTGAGTTCGTTCGCCTCGGATTCCACCATGAGCACCGCCGAGCGGGTTCCGGCAACGACCATGTCGAGCGCCGATTGCTGCAATTGCTCGAACGAGGGATTGAGGATATAGCCGGCGTTCAGGTCGAGGCCGACGCGCGCGGCGGCGATCGGCCCGGCGAAGGGTATCCCGGAAATCGCCAGGGCGGCGGAGGCGCCGATCATGGCGGGGATGTCGGGATCGTGGTCCTTGTCCGCGGAAATCACCGTGCAGATGACCTGCACCTCGTTGAGAAATCCTTTCGGAAACAATGGCCTGATCGGTCGGTCGATGAGTCGCGAGGTAAGGGTCTCCTTTTCGGTGGGACGCCCTTCGCGCTTGAAGAATCCGCCGGGAATTCTCCCCGCGGCATAGGTTTTTTCCTGATAGTTGACGGTCAGCGGGAAAAAGTCGGCGTTCGCCGCCGCTTCCTTCCGTCCGACCACGGTCGCCAGCACCTTGGAGTTGCCCATGGTGACGGTTACCGCGCCGGTTGCCTGACGCGCAATCTTTCCTGTTTCAAGGGTGACCGTCTGGCCGCCGAATTGAAACGTCTTCGTTGTGATATTGAACATAAGTAATTCCTGTTGGCCGCATCAAACGAGACGGCCTTGATGTGGTTGTCCGGCGCCTAGCGGCGCAGTCCGAGCCGCTTGATCAATGCGGAATAGCGATCCACGTCCTTGCGCTTCAGGTAGTCGAGCAGTTTCTTTCTGCTGTTGACCATCCGGATCAGGCCGCGGCGTGAATGGTGATCGTGAATATGCTGCTTGAAGTGAGCCTGCAGATCGTTGATGTTGGCGGTCAGCAAGGCTACCTGCACTTCCGGGGAGCCCGTGTCTCCCTCGCCCGTGGCGTATTCCCTGATGATCGTCTGTTTCTCTTCTGTCGATAAAGCCATTTCTGTCTCCGATTTCAATATGCCATCGTTGTCGCGCGGGCCGCTCTCATACGGCCGATCGCGAAACCGGCTTCCATGCCCATCCAGTCTGACCGCGCATATTGGCAGTCCACTGGCGCTCCTCCCCAATCCCTTCCAGCCAATCAGCCGGCGGGTTCGGCGATCAGGCGCTTCGGCGCGACCCTGCCATCGTCGTCGATGGCGCCGATGCCGATGAAGCGTTCCTGATCGCATGTCTTGCGATACATCCTGACCATTCCCTCGGCGGGCAGGTGCCGTACGAGCACCGCCTGGCCGCTGCGCACCTGGTTCGCCGCGATGTCCGGCAACATGACCGCCGGCAAATCCGCCAGCGGCTTGTCGATCGGCGCCAGGTGGCGGTCGATTCCCTCCAGGCCCTTGCTTTCCTTTTCCTGTTCGAGGAATCCGGCGGTAACGCAGTCCTCTTCGCCGAATCCTCCGGCCCGCAAACGCCGCAGGGCGATTATATGGGCCCCGCAGCCCAGCATCTGTCCCATTTCGTCGGCGATCGTGCGAATGTACGTGCCCTTGCTGCAGGCCAGTTCAATCTCGATCTCCGGCGGCGCGAATTCCGTCAACGCGATTTCGTAAATCGTCACCTTGCGCGGCTCCCGCTCGACGACCCGGCCGCTGCGGGCCAGCTTGTATAGCGGCGTGCCTTGCACCTTCACCGCCGAATGCATCGGCGGCACCTGTTCGATTTCGCCGCGAAAACTTTCCAGCGCCAGTTCCACCTGCTCCCTGGTCACCGAAAATTCCTCGCACACCGCGATTTCCCTGCCTTCGCTGTCGCCGCTGTCGGTGCGCACGCCGAGCTTCATGCGCGTGCGGTATTTCTTGTCCGAATCCAGCAGGAAGCGGGACACCTTGGTCGCCTCGCCGAGGCAAAGCGGCAAGACGCCGGTCGCCAGCGGATCGAGACTGCCGCCATGGCCCGCCTTGCTCGCCTGGAAAATCCGTTTCACCTGCTGCAATGCCGAGTTGGACGAAAGCCCCGGCGCCTTGTCCAGCACGATCAGTCCACTGACATCCCTGCCCCTGTTACGCCGGCCGCGCATTCACTATTCCTTCCGCAATCCGGACGCGGTCACGAATGCCGTTCCCGGTCCGAGGCCAGCGCGCTGTCGATCAATTCGTCCAGTTGGCGGCCCCGTTCCACGCTGGCGTCGTAATGAAAACTCAACTTCGGCGCCGCGCGCAGTTGCAGGCGCCGGGCCAGCAGGCCGCGCAGATAACCCGCGGCGCCGTTCAGGGCCGCCGTGCTCTCGCGGCCGGCCGCATCCGAAGGCTGCCGCGCCACGTCTCCGCCGCCGAGCGAAGTCACGAAAACTTTCGCATGGGCCAGATCCTGGGTGACTTCCACTCCGGTAACCGAGACCATGCCGATGCGCGGATCGTCGATTTCGAACTGAATCAGCGAGGCAAGATCGCGCTGAATCTGGTCCGCCACCCTCTGGGCGCGGGAATTGTTCTCCATCATGGCATGCGTCCCGTCCCAACTATGTCCGACTCACCACCGCAATGCTCCAAGGAAGCTCCGATTCATCGGAGCTTCCGCGCGGCACACGGATGCGCCGCCGAATTCGATGGCGCAACCCATTGAATTCGTGAACAAAACAAAACCACGCTTTTGTTTTGTTCACGAGAAAAATTAGAGACTGCGCGTCACTTCGGTGGTCTCGTATACCTCGATCTTGTCGCCAATCTGCACGTCCTTGTAGTTGCGCACGCCGATTCCGCATTCCATGCCATGACGGACTTCGTTGATGTCGTCCTTGAACCGGCGCAGGGATTCCAGTTCCCCTTCGTAAATCACCACGTTGTCGCGCAGCACGCGAATCGGCTTGCTGCGGTAAACCGTGCCCTCGAGCACCATGCTGCCCGCGATCTGGCCGAATTTGGGCGAGTTGAAGACATCGCGCACTTCGGCCACGCCGACGATTTCCTCGCGGAGTTCCGGCGCCAGCATGCCGCTCATGACAACCTTTGCATCGTCGATCACTTCGTAAATCACGTTGTAATAGCGCAATTGCAAGTGTTCGTTTTCGATGATGTCCCGCGCCGCCTTGTTGGCGCGCACGTTGAAGCCGACAATCATGGCGTTCGAAGTGGCCGCCAGATGGGCGTCGGTTTCGGTGATGCCGCCGACGCCGGAAGCGACCACATCTACCTTGACCTCGTCGGTGTTCAGTCCGGCCAGCGCGCCGGCGATGGCTTCGAGCGAGCCGCGCACATCGGTCTTGAGCACCACCTTGAACAGCTTGACGCTGTCCTTGCCCATATCGACCAGCATGCTTTCGACGCTGGCCTGCTGCCGCGCCTGCTGACCTTCCTTGTGGCGGTCGCGGCGAAACTCGGCCACTTCGCGCGCCTTGCGCTCGTCACCGACGACGACGAACTCGTCGCCCGCCGCGGGCACGCCGTTCAGGCCGAGGATTTCGGCCGGAATCGAAGGACCCGCGGATTTCACGTTGCGGCCCATCTCATCCACGAGCGCGCGCACCTTGCCGTATTCATGACCGGCGAGCACGACATCGCCGGCATTGAGCGTGCCGTTCTGCACCAGTACCGTGGCGACCGGTCCGCGACCCTTGTCGAGCCTGGATTCGATGACCACGCCCTGGCCCACCACATCGGTGTAGGCCCTGAGATCGAGCAATTCCGCCTGCAACAGGATGGCTTCCAGCAAATCGGCGATGCCTTCACCGGTATGGGCGGAAACGGGAATGAACTGGGTGTCGCCGCCCCAGTCTTCCGGAATGACTTCCTGCGCCGCGAGTTCGTTCTTGATCCGCTCGATATCGACGCCTTCCTTGTCGATCTTGTTGATCGCCACGACCAGCGGCACTTCCGCTGCCTTGGCGTGCTGCACCGCCTCCAGGGTCTGAGGCTTGACGCCGTCGTCCGCGGCCACCACCAGCACGATCACATCGGTGGCCCTGGCGCCGCGGGAGCGCATGGCGGTGAACGCGGCGTGGCCCGGAGTATCGAGAAAACAGATCATGCCCGCATCGGTTTCGACGTGATAGGCGCCGATATGCTGGGTGATGCCGCCCGCCTCGTGACTGGCCACGGACGCATTGCGGATATGGTCGAGCAGCGAGGTCTTGCCATGGTCGACGTGCCCCATGACGGTCACGACCGGGGCCCGGGGCTCTTCGGTCTTGCCTTCCTCGACGTCCATGGCGATCGACTCGGCAAGCCGCTCCTCGATGGCGTCCTCCGAAACGAACCTGGCGCGATGGCCGAGTTCTTCGATCACGAGGGTGGAAGTATCCTGATCGAGCGTGTGATTGATCGTCGCCATGACTCCCATGTTGAACAGGATCTTGATGATCTCCGCCGACTTGATCGACATTTTCTGGGCGAGTTGGGCGACGGTATTGGCCTCGCCGATCGTGATTTCTCTCGAAATGAATTCCGTCGGTTTCTCGAAGGCGTGCTGGGAGGCGAGTCGCGGCTTGGCTTTGCGGCCCATTCTGCGGCCCCTGCCGAGATCGTCGATATCGCCGCCTTCGAGCACGAAATCGTCGTTGACGTGAATCGATCTCCTGCGCCTCTGGGGCGGCGCCTTCGGGCGCAAATGAGACTTGCGTTTTCCGGTCGGATCTTCGCTTGCGGTCTTGCCGCGGCCGCGGCGCTTCGCCGGCGGCTTGGCCGAGGTCTTGGCCGAGGTCTTGGCCGCCCGGGCCGAATCGACTTCCTGTGGCGGAGGTTGGACCGGCTCCGGCACAGAGCCCCGCATCGCTTCGGCGGGTGGCGGCGCTTCCGCGGCGGGCTCCTGCACCTCCCGCCTGGCTTGCGCGGTTTCCGCCGCCGGTTCCGGCGCGGCTTCCCGCGCCTTCCGCTGTTCCTCCTCTTCCACCTTGGCCCTGGCCGCCGCTTCCGCTTCGGCGGCTTCCTGCTCGATGGCGCTGCGCTTTATGTAGGTGCGCTTGCGGCGCACTTCCACCGCAACGGTCTTGCCGCGGCCGTGGGAGCCCGCGGTGCGCAAGGTGCCCAGGCTCTTCCGTTTCAGGGTGATCTTGCGGGGAGCGGCCTCCACTTCGCCGCCGCGTCCCTTTTTCAGCAGCGCCAGCAACTTGGTCTTGTCGTCGGTGGAAATCAGATGGTCCGCGTCCGTATGCGGCAGACCCGCTTCCTTGATCTGCGAAAGCAGTTTTTCCACCGGCATTTTCAAAGTGCCGGCAAATTCACGAATGCTTACGTCCGCCATTCAATCGCTCCCGCCAGCCGCGGCCTCGCCCTCGGCAAACCAGGGCGCGCGCGCCGTCATGATCAATTCTCCGGCCCGTTGTTCGTCCAGGCCCTCGATATCGATCAGTTCGTCTATGGACTGTTCCGCCAGTTCCTCCATGCTCAGGATGCCCTTGCGCGCCAGTTGCAACGCCAGTTCATCGTCCATTCCCTCCATGGTCAGCAAGTCTTCGCTGACATTGGCCGCCGACAGGTCTTCCTGGGAGGCGATCGCCCTGGTAACCAGCGCGTCCTTGGCCCGGTTGCGCAATTCATCGGCGATTTCCTCATCGAAACCGTCGATGGCCAGAATTTCCTCCAGCGGCACATAGGCGATCTCTTCCAGCGAAGTGAATCCTTCCTGCACCAGCACTTCGGCCAGTTCGTCGTCGACGTCCATCGACTCGGTGAACAATTCGACCAGCGTGGTCGATTCCTGCTGTTGCTTGGTCGCCGCGTCCTCGACGCTCATCACATTGATCGTCCAGCCGGTCAACTCGCTCGAAAGGCGCACATTCTGCCCGTTGCGGCCGATGGCCTGGGCCAGGTTTTCCTCTTCCACGGCGATGTCCATGGTGTGCTTTTCCTCGTCGACGATGACCGAGGCCACCTCCGCCGGCGCCATGGAATTGATCACGAGCTGGGCCGGATTGTCGTCCCAGGGAATGATGTCGATGCGCTCGCTGGCGAGTTCGTTGGACACCACCTGCACGCGCGAACCGCGCATGCCGACACAGGCGCCCACCGGGTCGATGCGTCCGTCATTGGTGCTGACGACGATTTTCGCCCTCGAACCCGGATCCCGCGCCGCGGCGCGAATCTCGATGACCTGTTCGGAGATTTCCGGCACTTCGATCTTGAACAGGGCGATGAGCATCTCGGGCGAGGTGCGGCTCAGGAAAAGTTGCGGACCGCGCTGTTCCGAGCGCACATCCATGAGCAAGGCGCGCAGCCGGTCGCCCATGCGGAAACTCTCGCGGGGAATCATCTGGTCGCGGGGCAGGCAGGCTTCGGCGTTGCCGCCGAGATCGACGATGACGACATCCCGGGTAACTTTCTTGACGGTGCCGTTGACGAGTTCGCCGACCCGGTGTTTGTACTCGGCGATGACGATCTCGCGTTCCGCCTCACGCACTTTCTGCACGATGACCTGCTTTGCGGTCTGGGCGGCGATGCGGCCGAAAGCCACGTTATCGATCTTCTCTTCCCAGGCGCCGCCGAGTTCCAGGCCGGAGACTTTCTCCTTCGCCTGGGCCGGGGTCATATGGCTGCCCTGTTCGAACTCCTCGTCGTCTTCCTCGAGCGCGGTCCAGACCCGGAAAG
>JANQSV010000031.1 GCA_028279115.1 Pseudomonadales bacterium | reverse complement strand
GCTGCTGGTCTATGGCCCGTTCCGCTATCGCAATGCCTACACGTCCGAGAGCAACGCCCAGTTCGACCGCTGGCTGAAACAGCGCGACCCGGTCAGCGGTATACGCGATTTCGAATGGGTGGACGCCCTCGCGCAAGACGCGGGGTTGTCACTGGCGGAAGACAACGCCATGCCCGCCAACAATCAGTTGCTCGTTTGGCGGATGAACAGTCCAGGTTCCAATAGAGCGGGTCAGCCGGCCGACCGATAAGGCAGCAAGGAGCGCGCCGCCTCCTGATAAGCCTCGATATGGGCTCGTTCCTGCTTGACGAAGCGGCCGATGGCGCGGTCGAAATCCGGATGCGCAAGCCAATGCGCCGACCAGGTAGTGACGGGTTCGAATCCGCGTTGAATCTTGTGCTCACCCTGGGCGCCCGAGTCGAAGCTTTTCAGGCCGTTGGCGATCGCGTAATCGAGCCCCTGGTAATAACAGGTCTCGAAATGCAGGAATTCCCGCTCCTCGCGGCAGCCCCAATAGCGCCCGAACAAGGTCTCGTCGTTGCGGAAGAACAGCGCCGCGGCGATATCGCGGCCTGAATACCCGGCATTGATCATCAATAACTGTTCGGGCATGGTCCCGGCGACCTCGTGAAAGAACTCCAGGCTGAGATAGCCTTGCATGCCGCGTTGCAGATAGGTGGTCTGGTAGTACAGAAAGAAGTCCGCCCATTGGGCTTCGCTGATGTCCGCGCCTTCGGTCACGCTGAAGCGGATGTCCTGATCGCGCACGCGCCGCCGCTCCTTGCGCAGGTTCTTGCGCTTGCGCGAGGCGAGGGAATCGAGAAAATCGTCAAAGCTGCGGTATTCCCGGTTGTGCCAGCGGAACTGGGTGCCATGGCGGATATGCATGTCTTGCCCGCGCAACAACCGGCACTCTTCCTCGGTGGGAAACAACACATGCCAGGACGAGACGCCGTCACGCAGGGCGCGGTGGCGGATTTGTTCGCAAATCAACTGCATATTGCCGGCGGCATTGCCGAACAGCCGCTGTCCGACGGAGGGCGTGAAAGGCGAGGCGGTGACGTATTTGGGGTAGTACGCCAGGCCGTGTTGCTGATAGGCGTTCGCCCAGGACCAGTCGAAGACGTATTCGCCCCAGCTATTGGTCTTGTGATACAGCGGCACGATCGCGCGGCAGCTTTCTTCCTTGCCGTCATACAGGGCCAGGTGCCGCGGCAGCCAGCCGCTCGCCGCTCCGGTGCAGCCGGTTCGCTCCAGCGCGTGCAGAAACTCGTATCGCATGAAGGGATTGCGGGTTCCCGTCAGCGCATTCCACGCGTCCCGGCCGATTTCGGCGATGGAATCGACAAAGCGAACGGTTACCGGATCCGCTTCCCGGTGATCCGTTACGAAGCCTTCTGACATAACCCGCTCCAGCCCAAGTCGGCGAAAAGGCCGGCGAAAAGTGCGATACCGCCGCGCTTGCAGTAGCATTGTACCGGTTCTCGCCCGGCGGCCCAGCACATGGAATCACCCAATCTGATCCGGCGCATCGCCGATTCCCGGCGCCAGTTGCGCAAATCCGAAGCCAAGGTGGCGAATTTCGTGCTCGAAAACGTCAACGACGTACTCGCGATGCGCGTCGTCGACCTGGCCGGGCACGCCGGCGTGAGCGACCCCACGGTCATTCGCTTCTGCCGCGCCGTGGGCTGCAACGGCTTCCAGGCTTTCAAGCTGCAACTCGCCCAGCAGGCCGGACTCGGCGGCGTCTACACTCAGTTTGCGGTGGACGACAAGGATACGGTCGAGGATCTGTGCAACAAGGTCTTCGACAGCACCGTAGGCTCTCTGCTCGGCGTGCGCGACGACCTCGACCCGGAAACGCTCGAACTCGCCATCGACACCATCAACCGCGCCCGCCGGGTCGAATTCTACGGTTTCGGCGCCTCGGGCTCGGTCGCCGCCGACGCCCAGCACAAGTTTTTCCGCCTGCAACTCGTCACCGCGGCATATACCGACCCCCACATTCAGCACATGTCGGCCATCTCGCTCGACGAGCGCGACGTGGTGATAGCGATTTCCCAGTCGGGCCAGACCCGGGCGCTGCTCGACAGCGTGAGGCTCGCCATGGAGGCCGGCGCCACGGTAATCGGCCTGGCGCCGAATGACACCCCGCTCAGCGACCTCTGCGGCATCCCCATCCACGTCAACGTGCGCGAGGAATATCAGGCTTCCGCCCCGGTTTCTTCGCGCATCGCCCACCTTGCCGTCATCGATGTGCTCGGCACCGGCGTAGCGGTGCATCGCAAGCCCTTGCTCAACGAACACATGAAGCGCCTCGAACGCAGCCAGCGCGCCTTGCGCACGGGCAGGTAGGATGGGTAGAGGCATCTCAATCTTCTCAGGATCCCCATGCAGCTGTACTGCGAACTTGCTCATGCACACAGTTCAACTTCTTGGATTGCATCAAAGGAAATGTCTCAACAAACATACCGTCGTATACAGAATACTTCAAGCTCTCCACAGATCGCCTCGGGCACATCATTATCCAAGAATCCCAAATACAGTATTTCGAGTGGAGATGCTTGGCGGGCGTAAACTTCTTCCAGCGTTCGTAAAGAACTGGACTCGACTTTTGTGGTTTTTTGTCAATGACTTCTACATGCTCGATTTTCCTGTCGCTTCTCCTCATCCACTCCGACTTCAGTAAGTCCACGGCATCAGCGTCGGAGACGTGAGCGCCGTAGCTGAAAATCGTCAACACAAACGCTTCAGAAAAAAATACTTTGCCGCCTTCCAACTTCCCCGAATGTAATCATGCTTGGAGTGGTTTTTCTCCTTGATTGGATAGAGCAACGGCGCATTTTTGAACTTTTCCGAACACGTTTGGCAGATTTCTCGCCTTTCTCCCCATTTCTCAGGGTGGTTCGGACAAATTCCTATCCGTACATTGCCATGAAAGATTGCACCCTTTTCCTGAGCGACAGAAGTAGGTAATCATATATCGTAGACTCTTTTGGAATTCTGAGTAATGTCATTCTCGCAGTTCAGCTTCATTGGAGCCTTTGCGATCAGAGATTCCAAACCTACAACATCCACGAAATCGTTCATCAATGGTAGATGGCGACCTGATGCATCCCCCTTCGGGAAAGCAGCACGGCTGGCGCCGGCGCCCAACAGAACAACGTGCGGCCGAACGGTCGCGGGCGATTGGATCAGGTTCTCTTGGTTCACGAGAAACTTCCCTCAGACTTTATCGGAGATCGGGCGTTTTCGCAGTGCTTGTTCCGATGCATTGTCTGCATTGGAATAGAATTTAGATTTATCAGCCGACGAATTCCCGTTCGCCTGGCGCATTTTTTCGACGATCGCGGAGGTCGAACAATCGTCGATGAAGGCCAGCACCTGCACTTCGCCGCCCCAGGATTTGACGAGTTCGCTGCCGACCACCTCGTCGAGGGTATAGTCGCCGCCCTTGACGAGCACGTCCGGTCGCAGGTCCCGCAGCAGGTCCTCGGGCGTGTCTTCGCTGAAGCTCACGACCCAGTCCACGGCGCCGAGGCCGGCCAGCACGCGCAGGCGGCGGTCCAGCGGATTGATCGGGCGGCCCGGCCCTTTCAGCTTGCGCACCGAGGCGTCGTCGTTGACCGCGACGATGAGCCGGTCGCCGAGTTTGCGCGCCTCGTCGAGATAACCGACGTGGCCGGCATGGATGATGTCGAAACAGCCATTGGTGAAAACGATGCGTTCGCCATGGTCCCGGGCGTCCCGCACGGCGATGTGCAATTGGCTGGCGCTCATGATGCCCCTGCCGCTGTTCTGCTCCTCGATCAGCGCCCGGCGCAACTCGGGCGCGCTGATGGCGGCGGTGCCCAGTTTGCCCACCACCAGGCCCGCGGCCAGATTGGCCAGCACGACCGCGTCGGTCAGCTTTTCCCCCGCCGCGAGCGCGGCCGACAGCACGGAAATCACCGTGTCTCCGGCGCCGGTGACGTCGTAGACTTCCTGCGCTCGCGCCGGCAGATGCAATTCCGGCGCATTCGGCCGGATCAGCGTCATGCCGAGTTCGCCGCGGGTGATGAGCACAGCCTTGAGTTCCAGCCTCCTGATGAGTTCCTCGCCTTTCGCCACGAGTTCCGTCTCGTTGTCGCTCGGACCCATGATGGCTTCGAATTCGGCCAGGTTCGGCGTGATGAGGGTCGCGCCGCGATAACGCGAAAAGTCGTTGCCCTTCGGATCGACGATGACCGGAATCTCCTGTTTCCTGCCGAGCGCGATCAATTCCCCGACATCGCCGATCCCGCCCTTGTCGTAGTCCGAAAGCAGCAAAACCTGGGCTTCGGCCAGCAGGCCGGCGACCTTGCCGGCAAGGCCTTCGGTATCGGCCGCGTTGAACCGCTGTTCGAAATCGAGCCGGATGAGCTGTTGCTGGTGTCCGATCACGCGCAACTTGGTGATCGTGGGTTTGTCCGGGGAACGCAGAAACTCGCAATAGACGCCGGCGGCTTCGAGCCGCGAGCGCAATTCATCGGCGGTATCGTCGGCGCCGACGACGCCGACGAGGGTGGCCGCGCTGCCGAGCGCGGCGATATTCAGGGCCACGTTGCCGGCGCCGCCCGGCCGGTCCTCGCGCTTGCCGACGCGCACGACGGGCACGGGCGCCTCGGGCGAAATCCGCGAAGCCTCGCCATGCCAGTACCGATCGAGCATGACGTCGCCGGCGACGAGCAAACGGGCGTCCTGAAAGGCGGGCATGGTGGGCTTCATGAACTGCTTGCTCGTGCTGAGGAGGCGAAGCGGATCATAACATAGCGGTTTCAGCAGCTTCGTTTTGTGTGGAGTGTGTTTGAAGCATTGACATGGATTGCGGCTCTTGATAGATCGAACTTCACGAGATGGATCAAGGAAATATGCGACATGCGAGTTAAATTGGGATTTTTTACGATAGCTTGCGGCGCGATAGGGTTGGCGATTCTAAACATAACGACTTAAATAATGCCGCATAATGGTGTAAGGTGGAGGCACTGGAACCAAGAGGATTGCGGCATGAGAAAGCTTGAGATCGCCGATGCCGAAGTGATGCGCATCGCCATACAGCAGGAAATCCAGCGTTCGGACGAGTCGCGCTACGATCACCGGCTCCACGGTCTGTTGCTGGTGACCGGCGGCCAGAGTTGCCGCCAGGTGGCCCGGTTGTTCGACGAGGACCCGCGCACGGTGCAGCGCTGGGTCAAGACTTTCGAACGGCGCGGGTTCGACGGGCTGCGCGACGGCGAGCGCAGCGGCCGGCCGCGCTCGCTCGCGCCGGAACAATGGTCGTCGCTGGAAGAAGACCTGCGCCGACGGCCGGACGACTTCGGTCTGGCGGGGCATCTGTGGGACGGCAAGCTGCTGTCCGAACATCTGCGGCGCGGTTACGGCGTGGAACTGGGCGTGCGGCAGTGCCAGCGGTTGTTCCGGCAGATGGGCTTCCGCCTGCGGAAGCCGCGTCCCCAGTTGGCGCGGGCCGACCCGGCGCGCGTGGCGGCGTTTAAAAAAACTGCGCCGGTTGGCGAAACGGGAGGATCTTGAACTGTGGAGCCAGGACGAATGCCACTTTCAGCGCCACGGCACCCGCTGCCGCGTGTGGGTGCCGCCCGAGAACAAGGACCCGGTCGTCCTCCACGCGCCGACGCGCCAGTCCGCCGCCTGCTTCGGCGCGGTGAGCCTGCGCAGCGGCAAGTTCGTTCACGCCTTTTCGCCGGTGTTCAACGCCGTCACGTTCGAAGGCTTCTTGAAGACGCTGCTCCGGCGGCGCTCGCGCGGCAGGAAAATGGTCCTGGTGCTCGACAACGCCCGCTACCACCACGCCAAACTGCTCAAACCCCTGCTGGAAGACCGCAAGGATCAACTGGAGTTGCTGTTCCTGCCCCCCTACAGCCCCCAACTCGCCCCCATCGAGCGGGTCTGGAAGCTGACGCGGCGGGTCGCCACCCACAATCTCTACTTCGGCAGCCTGGACGAGTTGCTGTCCGCCGTCGAGACCTGCTTCGCCCGGTGGCGCAAACCGAATCGCGTATTGCAGCGACTATGCGGCATAACTTAAGACGCTATGTTTATTTCTGGTGGACATTGATCGCACTCCGCCTTTTGGACAGCCAAGTATTTCAAGTGCGCCCTCCGACGCTGCCTGGAAATCCCCGTCAGGCCAGGGAAGCCTTGACCCGGCAGAGACTGCCGCCGGTACCGGCGAAGCGGGAACTCGACCGGGCTCGGCATTCGCTCAGGAATCTTCCTATGCTAGAACTTTGCGGCGGACCGTGCTCGAACGCGATCATCTCGCGGCAGCACAGGGTGAGTACGAGGACGAGTGGGAAGACTTTGTCTCGCAACTGGATATTCCTGAAGCTGAAAAGCGACGGGTCAAGGAAATGATCGTAATGCACGAAGCGCACAACCTCGAATTGGTTCGGCAATGGTTGGATGGTCAAATCAGCGCCGAGGCATATTATGCGGCTCGCCTAAGGGACGCTGACTTGGAAGAGGCGCTCGACAGGTTTCTTGCCATCGACCAATTGGATCGTTTTCAGGACAACTTGCAAAGGATAGGCGACGAATTCGAAGAAAAGATGATCACATCCAGGCGACTTGCGAGATGCAGATCGACCAGATCAGCATGGGCTTTCCTGGCGGAGCGTGGGCCTCCGGGCGCCCAGACCGCGCTGATGATCGTGGCCGGCATCGAGGGCGGCCAGGCGATCGGCGCTTCAGATGAATGGGGCTACAAGGCGCAGGAGCAGCCGATCTCGCCTCACGACATGCATGCCACGATTCTGCACCCGCTGGGCCTCGATCACGAGAGGCTGACTTATCGCTACAGCGACCGCGACTATCGTCTGTCGGACATTGACGGCAAGCCGATACCGCAGATCATCGCCTGATCGCCGCGGCCGGAATCAGTTGGCCGGCAAGCGGTAGTCAAGCGGCGGCGCCCGGTCTCCCACCAGCGGTTCGTAACGCCAGTTGTCGGGCAGGCGTTCGGCGTGTTCCGCCTGCGCCGCCGTCACCAGTTCGGGGTGCGTAAACAGGTCTATCGCCGTCATGGCCAATGTCTTGGCGGCGACGATCATGCCCTTGTTGCCGATGGACATGCCGCCGGCCGCCACCGCCTGCCAGGAATGGGCAGCCGTGCCGGGAACCCATGTGGCGGCCCGCATGCCGCCGGTGGCGACGGCCCAGCTCACGTCCGCCACATCGGTGGAGCCCCCTCTCCCTTCTTCGTCGACGATCATGGGCTGGACGTGCGCGGCGGATTTGATCGGCGGAGCGGACGCCGGCAGGGATTCGCGCAGAATGTTGGCGAACTCGATTTCTTCCGCGTCGTACTCCACCCCGCCGACGCGCGTCAGATTCGCATGGATCGCTTCCTGCAGCGAGACGTTCGGCAATATGTTGTAAAGGCCGTGGATGACTTCGAAGGACATTTCCGTATCCGTGCCGTGCGCGGCCCCCTCGGCCGTCTGCACCACGCGGTCGAAAATCTGCGTGACCTGGGCCGGGTCCGGATGGCGCACGTAGTAGTAAACCTCAGCGAAATCGGGCACCACGTTCGGGGCTGAACCGCCCGAGGTGATGACGTAGTGGATGCGGGTTTCCATGGGCACATGCTCGCGCATCAGATTGACCATGTGATTCATCGCTTCCACCGCGTCCAGGGCGGAGCGTCCGCGGTCGGGCGCTCCCGCGGCATGGGCGGAGATGCCGGAAAATCTGAATTTCGCCGACTTGTTCGCCAGGGAACTCGTGGCGTCGGCGCTATTGGCGTCGCTGGCGTGCCAGTGCAATACCACGTCCACATCGTCGAACAACCCTTCCCGGACCATGTAGACCTTTCCGGCGCCACCCTCTTCGGCGGGTGTCCCGTACAGGCGAATTTCCCCTTCCGTCCCGTTCGACAGCATCCATTCCCTGGTGGCGATGGCGGCGGCCACCGAGCCGGTGCCGAAGAGATGATGTCCGCAGGCGTGGGCGGCCGTTTTATCGTCGACGAGCATGCGCAATGGATTGCGATCCTGGTTGATCCCGGGCAGGGCGTCATACTCCGCCAGGATGCCGATGACGGGCCCGTCGCCATTGCGCCAGGAGGCGACGAATGCGGTGGGAATGCCGGCGACGCCGGCGCTGATCTCGAAACCGGCATCCGCCAACTGGCGCCGCAGCAATGCGGAGCTTTCGTTTTCCAGATAGCCCACCTCGGCGAAATCCCAGATTCGCTGGGCGATCTCGCCATAGTGGTCGGCCTTCGCGTCGATCGCTTGCGCGATCCGGTCCTTGTCGTCCTGGGCGTAGCCGGACAGGGAAATCAGCATGAGCAGAAAACCCCCGGCAAGCGCATGGGGGCTGGGGAGCATGGCGTTCATATACGTCTCCGGTTGCAGCTTGAATCTCGATCAAATCCCGACAAGGCATTATATCGGCATCGCCGGCCATACACATGCGGCAATTTTTAATTTGCCAATGAGATCCTGCGACTACACGCAGGATGACCGTTTCCCACTCCGTCATTCCGTGCGCGGTGATTCGGGGCATCCTTGCCCCTCACCCCTGCGGGGCGGCGGTATCCACCGTCCAAAATGGCAGTCCTGCCATTTTGTCGCGGAATCCCGCCGGTGAAACCGGCTTTTATTTGGATTGGGTTTTAGCTACGGTAACGGCTTCTTGGGTGAGTCGGGATTCTGGCTGCATGAATAGGGACGCTTCCGGCGAGTTTGTTCGCTTGCGGCGATTTGCCGGCCCCCGCTATTGGCCCATATGGGTTTTTCTCTGGCTGGCCCGGGGAATCGCCTGGCTGCCTTTTTCCTGGCAGATCGGGATCGGCGCCGGCATCGGGCGTCTCAGCTATTTTCTGGCGCGCAGGCGCCGGGGGATTTGCGAAGTCAATTTGCGGCTCTGCTTTCCCGAACTGGATTCCGAAGGGCTCAAGCTGCTGGTGCGCCGAACCTTCGTTTCGAACGGCATCGGCCTGATGGAAGTCGGGATTTCCTGGTATCGCGACCCCGAGGACTTTCGGTCCCGCGTCAGCATCGAGGGGCTGGAGCATCTGCGGGAGGCCGTTGCCAGGGGCCGCGGCGTATTGCTCGTTGCCGCGCATTTCACCACGCTCGAAATCGGCGCATTCCTGCTCAGCCTGTTCCATCCGATGGCGGCCACTTACCGGGCCCACGAAAATCCGCTGTTCGACGGCGTCATGTTCAATCGCCGCCGGCGCCGTCATCAGCGCATAATCGAACGGCGCGACGTGCGCGGCACGTTGCGTTGCCTGCGGGAAGGATGCGTCGTCTGGTACGCCCCGGATCAGGATTACGGTCCGCGCAGGGCGGTTTTCGCGCCTTTCTTCGGCGTGAAGGCGGCCACGATTACCGCAACGAGCCGCTACGCCGGGTCGAACGGT
>JANQSV010000210.1 GCA_028279115.1 Pseudomonadales bacterium | reverse complement strand
AAACCAGACCTTGTGTTCGTCGAAAATGTACCTGGACTGCAAAAGCTGGATAGCGACAGTGAACCGTTCGGCAGTTTTCTGCATCGCCTTGATGCCGCTGGATACAAGTGGGTGGATTTCCGGGCTGCCCGGTTGGCTAGGTACGGTATTCCGCAGACTCGTCGACGACTGGTTCTGGTTGCAAGCCGCCATGGGCCGATCCGCCTGCCAGACGAAACGCACGGGCCGGATGCACCGATCAAACGCTACGTTACAGTGCGGGATTCCATTTCTCACCTGCCGCCGATTCGCGCTGGGGAAGAGCATGGCCGAGTGTCGAATCATGTGGCGGCCAACCTTTCGGCGCTAAATCTGGAACGTGTAAAAGCGACTCCAGAGGGCGGTGGCCACCGCGACTGGCCGGAGCGCCTAAAGCTTGAATGCCACAAGGATTTTTCAGGATATACAGATGTCTATGGCCGGATGTCCTGGGACGCCCCCGCGTCGGGGTTGACCACGCGTTGCGTTAGTTATTCGAACGGACGCTTCGGCCACCCGGTACAGGATCGCGCCATCAGCGTTCGTGAAGCGGCTTGTCTCCAAACCTTCCCGGATGATTTCGTATTCGAAGGGGGTGTGACGTCTATGGGCAAGCAAATTGGGAATGCCGTCCCGGTCCGCTTGGCGATGAAAGTCGGAGAGCGATTCATAGAGCATTTGAAGGGTGTGGGAAAACTGTCCTGATGGCAACTTTCAAGACGCGCGCCCGCACGCTCGACATGCTCGGGAGACAGCAGATTGCAGGCATCCCGACTGCAATTAGCGAACTGTTCAAGAACGCGCATGACGCTTACGCGGATCGCGTCGAGATCGACTATTACCGGTCGGATGGTCTCTTCGTCTTGAGAGACGATGGAATCGGGATGAGCAAGGACGATTTCGTCACGAGATGGCTGACGATCGGCACAGAAAGCAAGTTTGATCCTAATCGACGACCGCCGAACGATCCCGAGAAGGCATCACGCCCAATGCTTGGGGAGAAGGGGATCGGGAGGCTCGCGATTGCGACCATCGGGCCACAGCTCTTGGTTCTCACGCGGGCAAAAACCAATAGCGGAGCATCCGACCTGACAGTGGCATTCCTCAATTGGAGCATATTCGAATGGCCCGGGATTGATTTGGAGGAAATCGATATCCCATTGCGGTCGTTTTCGAAAGGGACGCTCCCATCGGCGCGCGACGTGGCGGAGATGGTGGGAGAATTCCGTGCTGGTGCCGAAACCGTAGGGCGCGATGTCGATCAGCAATTACTGAAGAAACTTGTAGGTGAATTGGCCCTTTTCGATGCAGACCCGCAACACATCGACTCCTATCTCGGAGAACCGTCGCTTAGCGTGAACGATAGCGGAACGCACTTCATCATCAAGCCGGCGTCACCATTGCTGAAAGACGATATCGATGGCGATTTAACAGCAAGTAAAGTGGCCGCACTGAAGAAGGCAACACCCTTGAAAAAGGCGCTGCTTGGATTCAGCAATACGATGACGCCGAGTTCGCGAACCGTAATTCAAACCGCGTTCCGCGACCACAAGACGGATGAGTTGGCCGACGATCTGATTGGAGAGGATGAATTCTTCACACCGGACGAGTTTGGCAATGCGGACCACCGGATACGAGGATCGTTTGACGAGTTCGGCCAATTCCGGGGAGAAATTTCAATTTATGGGGAAGCAATAGACGATCACGTAATTCCTTGGAGCGGCGGTCGCGGCGCATCCACGCTCTGCGGTCCTTTCTCAATCGACTTCGCCGCGTTCGAGGGTGAAAGCAGGCATTCTACGATCCCACACGAGGAACACGCGAGATTGGGAAATAAAACCGAACAACTCGGAGGACTTTACATTTACCGCAATGGCATTCGAGTGCTGCCTTACGGCGATACCGAATACGATTGGCTAGACATTGAATTCAGGCGAACGAAAAGCGCCTACTACTACTATTTCTCTCATCGCAAAATGTTCGGGGCGGTCGAGATCGATGCCGAGAGGAATCGGAATCTACTGGAAAAAGCGGGGCGAGAGGGGTTTCAGGAAAACAAAGCGTATCGGCAATTCCGGTCCATTCTTCAGAACTTTTTCCTTCAGATGGCGGCAGATTTTTTCCGCTCCGAAGGAGTGCATGCTGAAGCGTTCGATCTGCGAAAGTCCGAGCTTTCAAGAGAAGATGAGGCAAGGAAGCGGCGAGAAAAACAGGTTGTTGAACGAAAGAGGACGTTTGAGGCCAGCCTCAACGGTTTCTTCGACAAACTCAAGAGCGAAGAACCCCAGAACGAAGTCCTGGCATTGACGGAGCGTGTAGCCTCGGAACTGCGATCGGTACGCGATATGGCGGACCCAGAACAGGCGGGACGCGCGATTCTCAATCTCGAACGCAACGCGAATGCGGACATAAGGAATCTTGAGGATCGTTATCGTATTTCGCGTCCGCGAATCGGATTGAGCAAGGCCACACTTCGCGACTGGAGAGTGTACAACACGGAATTCACTTCGCTTCAGGATAATGTATTCAAGCCTGCGCGGAATTTACTTGATGAGCTTGTGGGAGAAGAGGCCCGTAAAGCGGAGTTGTCGCTAGATCGTCGGGTAAGGACCGAGACCGCGCTTGATGACCTGGGGCAAGAGGTGCGCAAGACTACCGGCAAGTCGGGTCAGGCAGTGAGGGCGGAAGCGGACGTGGTCGCTTCGAAGGCGCGGGAAGTGGCGGGGCGGTCCATAAAAGCGGTCGAATCGGAATTGCGGAAGGTGCTGAGTGAATTTCAGCGGCTTGATCTTGCGGAAATGCCCGACGAGGTTTTCGTCGAAACGAGGGACGAACTCGAAACCAGAGTACTCAAGGTCGCGGACGAACAGAAGGCGCTGTTGCGGTCAGTGCTGGAGCAGCTTTCGGCCGTCGACATAACGGGTGAGAGTTCCACGTTGGAACAACTTATGGCGATCGAACAGCGCAATCTCCTGCTGGAAGAGGAAGCCGAAGCCGATGCGCAGTTGACACAGTTGGGAATGGCGATCGAGATCATCAACCATGAATTCTCGGGAACAATTCGAACCGTTCGAAGAGGCCTGCGGAGACTAAAGGCGTGGGCGGATGTGAACGAGGGATTGGGCGAGTTGTACGACAACATTCGAACGAGCTTCGATCATCTGGACGGCTATCTGACGTTGTTTACGCCGCTGCAACGGAGACTCTACAGAAAGGCAGTGGAAATCCGCGGCTCCGAGATTCGGGACTTTCTGGAGGAGTTGTTCCGAGCGCGTATGGCGCGGCATAAGGTGACGTTGAAAGCGACAAAGGCTTTCATGAGCGCCAAGATCGTAGGTTTCCCGTCGAGCTTTTATCCTGTCTTCGTGAACCTGGTGGACAACGCCATATTCTGGTTGTCGCAACAGAATCCAGAAAAGGGAAAGCGGAGCATTACTCTGGATGAGAAAGGGGGCACGCTGCTTGTCTCGGACACCGGACCAGGGGTTGATATTCGCGACCTGGAGGCAATATTCGAGTTCGGCTTCAGTCGTAAACCCGGTGGACGAGGGATGGGATTGTATATCGGACGGGAAACTTTGCGCAGGGTTGGGTTTGATTTGCAACTGATCGATGGCGACCGAGGCGCGATATTCGGCGTTGTGCCAGTTAAGGATTCATAGGAGAACGGGATGAGTTTGGGAGACGAGTTTACAACTCGGAGCCGTATGTTGGCGCAGCGTTTTCTCCAGACAGCGGTAGTCGTAGATGACGAGGCCCGCATGGCCTTGGACAGAGACGAAGAGCCACCAGCCGAAATAGTGACACCGGGCCGAAACTCTCGGACATCGCGCCAAGACGAACAGAATCCGGCTAGTCGTGAGGCAAGTCACGCTCTGGATGCCGGTTCTCTCATTGGCTCGTTCTCCGGGCTTGGGATCATCTGCGGCGCTATTGGTCCTACAGACACGGCAATGGAAACGATGAGGCAAGCCGACATCGTAATTCTCGATTGGCGCCTTCAAGAAGATGATCCAGACCATGCGCTAAACTTGCTGCGGGAATTGTTGACAGCAGAAGCAGACCTTAACTCGCTTCGGTTGGTGGCGATTTACACTGCCGAAAAAGGGCTAGGAGATATCGGCGCAAAAATTTATGCCGAACTGAATAACTGGGGACTTGAACCGGAGGAAAACGAAACCAAGGCGGAAATTGGATATCGACATGGTCGGATAGTTCTCTACGCAAAGTCCGATGTACATCTAGTCCCACAGCTGAAGGACCGAAGCGTCGCGGAGACGAACCTCCCCTCTCGGCTGGTTGATGACTTCGCTTCCATGACTGCCGGATTGCTTCCCGGCATCGCGCTTACCTCATTGGCTGCGGTGCGAGAAGGTGCGCATAGGGTTTTGGACCAGTTCGGCGCGGAACTTGATCCGGCGTATCTTGCTCATATGGCATGTCTTACCAATCCCGAAGAGGCGGAGCGTCAAATTGTGGTCCATGTCGCAGAGGAACTGCGGGGCCTAGCGGATGAAGCTGTTGCAGCGGTATCTCCCGCAGGCAAGCAAGCGGCTGAGCATTGGATACGAAACGATGGAAGGGACCGTTTTGAGTTTGACGATAAACAACTCGAACTGACACAGACAATACAGTTGGTAACTGAGGGTTTGGATGCATTCCCAGATTTCTCGAAAACTTTTAAGAAAAAGACTTTTGAATTTCTATCCGCAGGCTTCGCTCAGCCTGGAGCCCTTGGTTTAGACGAGCGATTGGCCTGGATTATGAGCTTCCGCACTGTTTATGACGCACCTGCACCGACGCTATGGCAGGGGTCTGTTGTCACAATGCAGCAAGATGGTAACGAAAAGCACCTTCTTTGCATGACACCGCGATGCGATTGTTTGAGGTTGAATGAGGAAACTGTGTTCTTTTTCCTGCCACTGGTCGAACCAAAGGCCGAAATGGATCAGATCGTGGTATGCATTGATGACAAGTTCAAGCGACTCGGCATTGAACGCGATCCAAGTCGTTGGATTCTTCGCCGATTCAAACCATCAGCAGGAATCGGTGCCGTTACTGCAGAAGAGCAAGAACCAAACGGTAACTTCGAGTTTAAGGACTCTTGTGACGTGCGCTACACATGGCGAGGAGAGCTTAAAGCCGAATACGCTCAGCGGATTGCGCAGAACTTTGCGGAGAATCTGTCCCGTGTACCCGTTGACGAGTCGGAATGGCTCAGAGGAATGGCAAAGAAGAAATGATGCGGTCCAACAGCAGAATTCCTATGTTATTCCCGGCCTACCCATGAACCGGAGTTGCTATTCGAACACCTCCTCGTTGGCGCGGGCTATGTCCATGTAGGCATCTTTGAAGCCGGGGAGGAGGTAGCCTTCGCTGATCAGTTTGTCGGTGGCTGCTTCGTATTTTTGCAGGTAGTCCTCGAAGGACTGGTAGAGGCCCGCGACCGAGTTGCGCGGGTCGCCGGACTGCACCGCCACGGCGGTGTTCGCCGGGAAAGGGATGTAGCCGCCCGCGAGCCGGGCCAGGGAGAGTTCTCCGCCGGTTGCGGGGGCGCGCAGGTTCCAGGGCGTGAAGGTGGCCAGGGGCACCGCCGTCAGGGGCGGCAGCACGGTGCTCTCGGCGAAGTCGTTGTTGTCGGCGTTCACCGCGGGCGCCAAGGCGCCGAACAAATAGTCGGAAGACTCGGGATGCCGGTCGACGATGCGTTCGCTGTCCCAGCGCGAGCCATAGTCGGCATGGGCCGGGCGGTAGAGCGCCGCGGGATGGTTCACGCCGCGCAACGGCGTTCAGACCGCGCGATTGATGCGGCCGTCGACGTGGGAAGGCGCCGGCGTACCGTCGGCGATGCGCGGATAGCGCGACTCGGGCGGCTCCACTCCCTCCGCCACCCAGCGATACATCGCGGCGAGCAACGAATCGGCGATGGGCGCCCACATGTTCGGATTGGGCGGTAACTGCCCGCTCGTCGCCGGGCGCGGAATGCCGTTGCCCGAATCGGCGATAGGCGCCCACATGTTCGGGTTGGGCGGCAGTTGCCCGCTCGTCGCCTCGCGTGGAATGCCGTTGCCCGAGCCGTGCTGGGAGCTGCCGATGGTATAGAAGCGCACGTTCGGCGGGATATAGGCGTCTTCGCTGCCATCGGGGGTGGTATGCGGCAGGGAGCCCGCGCGCACCCAGTATTCGTTGGAAGTCTGAACGTGGAACACCATCGGCGCCGCGCCGCTGGCCCGGGCCCGGCGCAGTACGCCGTCGTTGCGACCGGTCCAGGGGTCGGTGGTTTCGCCATAGGTGAAGGAAAACAGGTCGTTCGGATACAGGTGATTGGAATGCTGGCCGTTGGTGCGGGTCGGCATGGCGAAGCGGTTGTTGAACATGCCGTAACCGCCACCGGCGATATTGACTTCACCCGTCGAGCTGTTGACGATGACTTCGTAACGCACATCGCCGGTAGTGGTGGGAATTGTTGGAGTGATCTAATCTTTCCGGCCACATTTACTGTCGTGCCGCGCGGCAAACTTACGGCAATTCCAGACTCGGAGTCTAGTCCGCGTGGGGAGTGGCGATATGTACGGGAACCTCGTCGTCCTTGGTCTTGGGCACGATGGCGGTCATCGCGGAACCGATTACCAGCAAGACCGCGCCACCGATGGAAATCCAGCCGAGCCGGTCCGAGAAGGCGTAATCCGGATTCACGAGAACCACGAGTCTCAATGAACCGATGGTGAAAAGCGGGGCGAGGGCAAGCACCGCGCTGACCTTCGAGGCGTCCCACAATTTGAGCGCTTCGGCGAAGCAGCCATAGGCGATCACGGTGTTCAGACTGGCGAACGCGAGCAGACCGAATTGCAGATTGCTCAGGCCGAAAAGCGAGCCGGGATTGATGATGGGCAGCAGCACGAGCGTGGAAAACAGGTAGATGGCCAGCAGAATCTGCGCCGAACTGAAGACGGAATGCAGTTTCTTCTGTATCAGCGCATAGGTCGTCCAGCCGATCGCCGAGCCGATCACGATCACTACCCCGATGGTCTGCGCGTTCTCCGGATCGACAAGTTCGGCCAGGCGGTCGTGAAAGAACAGCCCAAGGCCGATCACGATCAGCGCGGTTCCCGTTTTCTGGGCGATGGTGAAAGGCTCGTTGTAGAGCACCACGCCGCCGAAAATCAGGAACAGCGTGGTCAACTGGATAACGGTTTCAGCAGTTTCACCATTGATGAAATTCAGCGAGATGCTGAACAGGTAATAGTTGCTGCAAAGACCCACGGCCGCCAGCGCCAGCCACCAGCCGGCGCTGCCGGCGAATTGCCGGGGCGCGGGCAATCGTCCCAGCCACGCCATCCAGGGCAGGAGAATCGCCGCCGCCACCAGGAAGCGGTACCAGACGATGGTCTGGGCGTCCATGCCGAGCAGCAGTTCTTTCAGTGTTACCGGCAGCATCCCCCACATGGCGGCCGCCACCAGCGCGAGAAAGAACCCGGCGACAGGATTTCTTGCTTGATTTTGCATGCGCTCTTGCGGATTCCCGGAATCCCGGAATCCCCTCGTTCAGGCCGGGGCGAAATCAACGCCCCAGGTTTCGATACACGACGACGCTGCGGGTCGCCGAACCGACGGCGGCCAGGTCGATATCGCCATCGCCGTCCATATCCGCCGCCGCAAGGCCGGACACCGCCACCCCGGTATCCAGATCCTGTCGACGCCAACGCTCCGCACGGTCGTCGTATTGATAAATCGCCAGCAGAAACGGCGCGGAGTGGCCGCCGGCAATGATCTCATCTACCCCGTTGTTGTCGAGATCGACCGTGACCAGGGCGTGGCCGCCGGCGAGACCGTCATCGATTTCGATCCGGTTCCAGGGGAACTCGTCACCCTGGTAGACCACCACCTGGTTGCCGTGCCAGGGCTCGACCGTGGCGACATAGCGGCCGCCGGGGAAGTTCCCAACGCCGACTTCACTCGAACCGATGTCGGGCCGCTCGGGACCTTGCAGGCCCTCGCCGACCCGGGTCTTCGAAACCGCCTGCCCACTGATTGCGAGCTGGAACAGATGCACGCCGCCAAAACTCGCGGTGAGCAGGTCTTCACGACCGTCTCCATCCCAGTCGACGCTGCTCATGCCGTGCGACAATTCCAGACTGTCGTCGAGCACGACGCCATTCCAGCTCTCCACGGTCAAATCTTCCGGCACCGGGTAGGATTTCAATTGCGGGCCAGCGTCGTAAAGCGGCTCGCTCGCGCCGATGCCGACGATCGGCAGATTCACCAGTTCCCGGCGACCGTCGCCGTTCACATCGGCCCAATGGACGC
>JANQSV010000002.1 GCA_028279115.1 Pseudomonadales bacterium | reverse complement strand
ACGCCCAACCATTTCATGATGAACATCACCGGCTCCCAGGTGGAGGGCATCGAGACCTTCTTCACCGACAATGCGGTCGACTCGAACGCCTTTTATCCGCTGATCAGCGCGCGGGTGCGCACCATCAACGGCAGCGAACCTGAGCCCGAAGGCGAACCCGGCGAGGAGGAACGCGGCGCCTCTCTGGTGGAAAACAACCAGTTCGACGATGCGCCGGCCACCGACGCTGCGCCGGGGTCGGGTGAATCGGCTGAAGCCGAAGGCCGCAGGGTAAGAGGCCGTCTCAGCCGCCGGCAAGTGACCTGGGCCGTCGATCTGCCTGCGGACAATCGTGTAACCGCCGGCGAATGGTGGCCGGAGAATCCCCGGCCGGGCCTGGTTTCGGTCGACGAGGAATACGCCGACTGGCTCAACATCGAAATCGGCGACACCATGGAATTCGAGATCAACCAGCAGTTCGTCAGCGCCGAGGTCGCCAATTTCCGTTCGGTGCGCTGGGACAACATGCAACCGAACTTCTTCATCATTTTCTCGCCCGGAACCATCGACCATCTCGGCGCCACCTTCCTGTCCACGGTGCTGCTCGAAACCGAACAGAAACTGCTGCTGAACGACCTCATCCGGCAATTTCCCACCATCGTGGTCGTCGAGGTCGACGCCCTGATCGAGCAGATCCAGAACATCATCGGCCAGGTCACTTCCGCCATCGAACTGATCTTCGCCCTGGTGCTCGTGGCCGGGGCGCTCGTGCTGCTCGCCTGCGTCAGCGCGAGCCTGGACGAGCGTTTTCACGAAAACGCGATCCTGCGCACCCTCGGGGCGGGACGCAGGCTGATCCTGACCTCCCTGCTGATCGAGTTTGCGTTCATCGGCGTCGTTGCCGGAACGATCGCCACCCTGGGTGCGGAGGGCGGACTGTTCTATCTGCAGGAATGGGTTTTCGAACAGGAATTCAACTTGCATTACTGGGTCTGGATCGCCGGGCCCGCGCTCGGAACCGTGCTTATCGCCTGCCTCGGTGTCAATTCCACCCGCAAGGTCGTCAACACCAGCCCCTTGACGGTGCTGCGCCGCATGGTTTAATTGCGCTGCTGGATGTTCCGAAAAATTCCTTCCCTGGACGAAATGAGACTATCATTCATTAACTGTCCGCGAACCGTATTGCTTGCCGCCTTGCTGCTGCTCGCCGCGCCGGTCTTGTACGGCCAATCCCTGCAGTCGGCCACGGCGGAGCGCTGCCTGCGCGGCGACTGCCTCAACGGCGACGGCACGATGGAGTTCGATACGCCCTGGGGCAAGGGCCGCTATGTCGGTGAATTTCTCGACGGCGAGTTTCACGGGCAGGGCAGGCTGGAAATACCCGTTTCCTTCGTATCCGAAGAAATCTATACCGGTGAATGGAATCGCGGTCTTCGCGAGGGCCGCGGCAAGCACTGGAACGGCCGGGGCAATCTGTATATCGGTCAGTGGAATGACAACAGGCGCCATGGCATCGGCACATACGTCTTCAATCTGCCGGAATGGCGCGAGAACGAAAACACCGAATTCTGGTTCAAGGACAATACCGAGAATTACACCGGCGATTTCGTCAATGACCACTATCACGGCCAGGGTACCTATCGCTGGGCCAATGGCACGAAATTCATCGGCGGATTCTTCGCCAGCGAGAAACACGGTCACGGCACCTTCTATTACGAGACCGGCACCGCGCGCCGGCAATTGTGGAATTTCGGCGATTTCGTCCGCTGAGCCTGGAATTTCCTTACGAGCCCCGGAAATGAACCTCGAATCGCAGCGACGGGATTATCTTTCCGGCGGACTCCGCCGCCGCGACCTGGCGGCGGATCCGCTCGCCCAGTTCGACCGATGGATGCGGCAGGCGCTCGAAGCCCAGGTTGCCGACCCCACCGCCATGGCCGCGGCGACGGTCTCCGCCGATGGTCAGCCCAGCCAGCGAATCGTCCTGCTAAAGCATTTCGATGAGCGCGGATTCGTCTTCTACACCAATTTCGAATCGCGCAAGGCGCTCGAACTTGCAGGCAATCCCCGCATCAGCCTGTTGTTTCCCTGGAATGCCATGAACCGCCAGATCAAGATCTGCGGTACGGTCGACCCGATCGGCGAGCAGGAGTCCGCGGCGTATTTTTCGACCCGCCCCCGTCCCAGCCAGTTGGCCGCCATGGCTTCAAGGCAGAGCCGTGTGCTCGAATCGCGCGGGAAGTTGCTGGCCGCATTCAGGGAACTCGACGAGCGTTATCGTGACGCGGAAGTGCCGCCGCCGGAAGACTGGGGCGGCTATCGCGTCAACGCGCACGAATACGAGTTCTGGCAGGGCAGACCGGATCGCCTGCACGATCGTTTCCGTTACTCCCGCGGCACAGCGGGCGAATGGATCATCGAAAGACTCGCGCCATAGCAACCCCCCGCCACTGTTGAATTTTTATTGCGTCCGGCGCAGGGAAGCGCTAATAAGGAAGGAACGTGGGGAAAGAACAACAACAGGATGTGAAGACCTGTCTACCGGGGCTCGAATCCCCACGCTCATAATCTGATTTATGGGAGAACAGAGATGGGCAAGAAAATTGTTGTGGGATTGGGCACACTGTGCGCCATTGTCGAAGGCGTGGCCCCTGGCGTGGTTCCGGCCGACGCGTTGCTTATCGCGTTGGTTTTGCTCGGACTCGTCTGGGGATGGATGGGTGTGGACGCAAACGATCCGACCATGTATTTCGCACTGGCCGTGGCCGTTGGAATGACAGGTGGCTCCGATGCACTGGGTCACTTGCCTGCCGTGGGAGCATATCTGGACGGAATCATCGATGCCCTGTCGATCGCCTTGTATTCGGGCGTGGCGACTGTGGCAGTCCTTCGAATCATCGCGCGATTCACGGAAGAATAGATTGGATGAGGCCTGCGGCTTAAGGAAGCTGCCTGTCAGGCTTTCGGATCTTGACGGGCAGGCGGTCTCGTAGTGCCCGAACTTTTCTACTGAAAGCGCGGCAGTTTCTTTTCGGCGAGCACACGCTTGAGGCGCGCGTATTGCGGCATGCCGTCCTTGTAGGGTGGGTAGTCTTCGCCGTGGATCAACGGCGCGAAATAGGCGCGGGCCGCCTCGGTGATGTGAAAACCGTCGCCCGTGATGTATGACGGCGGCATCTTCTTCTCGACGTTGGCGACATCCGCCAGCGCCGCCTCGCCGATGCTCCAGGAATATTCCTCGCCTTCGCCGCGCACGATGGCGGGCATGACGGCATTCTTCCCGGCCATGGCGAATTCCACCGCCGCCTTGCCTACCGCGTAGGCCTGCTCCACGTCGGTCCTTGATGCGATATGGCGCGCGGCGCGTTGCAGATAGTCGGCTACGGCCCAATGATATTTGTAGCCGAATTCCTGTTTGACCATGTCGGCGATCATCGGCGCCACGCCGCCGAGTTGGGCGTGGCCGAACGCGTCCGTGCCGCCGGCTTCGGAGAGGAACCTGCCGTCCGGCCCCTTTACGCCCTCGGAAACCACGATGGCGCAATAGCCGTATTCGCCTACGCATTCCTTCACCCGGTTCAGGAACTTCTCCCGGTCGAAAGTGACTTCGGGAAACAGGATGATATGCGGCGGCTCGCTCCCGGATTCGCTCGCCAGACCCGCGGCGCCGGCGATCCAGCCGGCATGGCGGCCCATGACTTCCATGACGAACACCCTGGTCGAAGATTCGCACATGGAAGCGACATCGAGGCCCGCTTCGCGGATCGATACAGCGACGTATTTCGCCACCGAACCGAAACCGGGACAATTGTCGGTAATCGGCAGATCGTTATCGACGGTCTTCGGCACGCCGATGCAGGTGATGGGAAATCCCTGCTCGACGCTCAATTGCGCGATCTTGTTGGCGGTATCCTGGGAATCGCCGCCGCCGTTGTAGAGGAAGTAGCGAATATCGTGCGCCCGGAACACTTCCACGAGGCGGTCGTACTCGCGCGTGTTCTCGCTATAGGACTTGAGCTTGTAGCGGCAGGAGCCGAAGGCGCCCGCGGGCGTATGGCGCAAGGCGGCTATGGCCTCGGCCGATTCCCTGCCGGTGTCGATCAGTTCCTCCCTGAGCGCGCCGACGATGCCGTTGCGGCCGGCAAACACCGTCCCGATGCGGTCTGGATAGCGCCGCGCGGTCTCGATCACCCCGCAGGCGCTGGCATTGATGACGGCCGTCACACCGCCGGACTGGGCGTAGAAAAGGTTGGCTTTGCTCATGGAATTTCGGGAACCTGGCAGCGGATGGCGCGGGCGGGGAGCATGTTACCCGCTGGCCGTGCTCCTTGCCAGTGCGGACATTAAGTACTCCGTGCAGATTGGGATTGCTCGCTTCCCGATTGATTCACACAGCCTGGATCGGGCCTGGATAACGGGCGACCAGCTTGTCCGTGGTCAGCAAATTCAGGCCTTCGATTCGGCATTGCGCAATCAGCAATCGATCGAAAGGATCCTTGTGGATCGGTGGCAGAAGATCAATCTCGGCCGCATGTGCGCCGGTCACCGGCAATTCGATGTAACCGTTCTCAAGCAGACCGCGCCGCAGAGTTCTTGGATCGACCCGAAAATCCGACCGACCGAGGCCATTCTTGATAGCGACTTCCCAGATCGAGGCGGCGCTGAAGTGAGGTCGTGTTTGGGGGTCTTGAAGCAGGTTCCGAACGTCATTCGCGAGTCGGTTCGAGTCTCCGGCGGCCCAAAGTAAAAGCTGAGTGTCAAGCAAGCAATTCATTCATCGCCCGCGAACAGATTTTCGATCTCGTCCGCTCCCATGCGGTTGAAGTCCTCAGGAATCTGTATTTCGCCAGACATGAATCCGACCCGGCGCGCCGCTTCGGCTGTGGGAGCGTCAATCGCCATAACCTTGACTACCGGCTTGCCCGAGCGTGCGATGACAAAAGGCTCGCCATCGGCAGCTTGGGCGACCAGCCTCGACAGGTGTGTCTTCGCTTCGTGCATATTGTATGTGCGCATGATCAATTACCAAACTTAGTCCATGCGACTTAGTTTATACCGATGCTTTTTCATGTTCAACTCGCACATCGCCTCCAGCTTTGGTTGCACGGTAAGGAACCACCGTTCTTTGACGCTCAATCAAAAGTTTCCAACGACGACTGGACACCCCAATACGCATACTGGACCCGGCCGGAGAAAATGGACGACGGCGGCAAGGACGTGCTGGGGTGAGGCCAAGCGTTTATGAAGCGCGGCTTCATGCGCGGGCCGAACGCCACCGGGCTGTGCCCGGTGGCTGGATGAGGCCCGGCCCGGCGGCTGGGCCATCGAGACCGAAGGCAATCGAAGCCGCCACCGGACCACCCCTGGCGGCGTCCGCTCAAGGCCCGTGAGGGGGCGGCCGCGGGATAGCCGCGGCGCGGCCTTGCGCTCCGGTCGCTACGCTCCCTGCGCGCAAGGCCGAAGGCGACATCTCTGCTTTGGAGAAAAGGGGACATTTCTACTTTGCTTTGACAATCAGGCGTCGAATTCTTGACGGCCAGCAAGCGAGTCACTATACTTTCCAATCTTGGCCAAGCTCATAAATTGTTGCGGGGTGGAGCAGTCTGGCAGCTCGTCGGGCTCATAACCCGAAGGTCGTAGGTTCAAATCCTGCCCCCGCTACCAACTCTATCCTGTTCGGCCCGGACGCGCTTGAATCAAGCATTTTTCCGGGTCGGCTCCGTTCCCGGTCGCCGATAACCTTGGGTGGTATGACGGCTCGTGATCCGGCGGACATTCCCTTGAGTTTCAACCGTGATCGGTAATACGATGCCGGGCAATCGAAACGGAAGCTCCGGAAGAAGGAACCGTCGTGCTGTCCCCGCATCCACCCGTCAATCACGAACTGCTCTACGAGGCCGATGATCGGCCTTCGCTGCCGCTCACTCTTGGGCTGGGGATGCAGAACACGGCGCTGAATCTCGCCTCGGTGGTGCTCACGCCCACCATTCTCGTCACGGCCGCGGGTCAGAGTAACGCCTATCTGAACTGGGCCGTGTTCGCGGCGTTGATCGTAAGCGGCATAGCCACGATCGTGCAGACCGTGCGTTTCGGCCGGCTGGGCGCGGGGTACATCCTGGTCATGGGCAGCACCGCGGCTTTTCTTGCCGTCAGCGTAAGCGCCATTGAGCGGGGCGGACCCGCCTTGCTGGCGGCGCTGATCATCGTGGCTTCCTTCGTCCAGTTCATCCTCGGTTCCCGCATGGCCGCCTTGCGGCGGATATTCACGCCCACCGTGGCCGGCACGGTGCTCATGCTGATACCGGTGAGCATTGCGCCCATCGTATTCGGGAAACTGACGGACGCGCCGCCCGCCGCCGCGCCCGCCGCCGCGCCGGTCACCGCGCTCGTGACGCTTGCCGTATCCGTGCTCGTGGCGCTGCGGCTCACGGGCGTCTGGCGGCTCTGGGCGCCGGCTATCGGTCTCGCCTCGGGCAGCCTGGCAGGCGCCGCGTTCGGCATCTACGATATCGAGCGGGTAGCGGCCGCGCCTTGGGTGGGCTTGCCGGATTTCAGCGCCTATCCCGGAATCGACCTGAGCTTCAATGCCGCGTTCTGGGCGCTGTTGCCGGGCTTCATCATCGTGACTCTCGTCGGCGCCATGGACACATTGGGGGACACCATCGCCATCCAGCGGGCTTCGTGGCGCAAGCCGCGCGCGATCGACTTCCGCTCGATCCAGGGCGCGATCAACGCGGACGGGCTCGGCAACCTGTTGTCGGGGATCGGCGGAACCGTCCCCAACACGACTTACGGCAACAGCATCGCCGTCGTTGAAATAACCGGCGTGGCCGCGCGGAGAGTCGGCGTATGCGTTGGTCTGCTATTCATTCTGCTGGCCTTCCTGCCGAAAATCGTGGCTGTCGTGATAGCCATGCCGGGACCGGTGGCGGGCGCCTATCTGGCGATAATCGTTTCTCTGCTGTTCGTATTCGGGATAAGGATCCTGATCAACGACGGTCTCGACTACCGCAAGAGCCTGATCGTCGGCTTCGCCTTCTGGGTCGGGCTGTCGTTCCAGTTCGACATGATTTATCCCGAGTTGCTCGAGGGAACTTTGGGAGAGACTCTCGGCCATGGCATGACGGCTGGCGGCATCACGGTAATTCTCCTGTCGGGTTTCCTCGATCTGACGCGCGCCCGGCCCCGGCGCCTGCGCGCAACGCTCTCCAGCGCGGCGCTGCCGGAAATCGACGCGTTCCTCAGTGACTTTGCCGGCCGAATGAAATTCGACGAAGAAACCACCACCCGGCTGCGCGCGGTCGGCGAGGAAACCCTGCACATCCTGCTCGGCA
>JANQSV010000418.1 GCA_028279115.1 Pseudomonadales bacterium | reverse complement strand
CCTCGACCGAAGGCGGCGTCGATATCGAAAAAGTGGCGCGGGAGACGCCGGAAAAGATCCTGCGCGCCGGCATCGACCCGCTGACGGGGCCCCAGCCCTTCCAAGGCCGCGACCTCGCCTTCCGGCTCGGCCTGAAAGGCGCGCAGGTCAAGCAGTTCACAAACATTTTCCTGGCGCTGGCGCGGCTGTTCCGGGAACTCGATCTGTCGTTGCTCGAAATCAATCCCCTGGTCATCACGAAACAGGGCGCACTCAACTGCCTCGACGCCAAGATCAATATCGACGGCAACGCGCTCTTCCGGCAGCCCCGATTGCGTGAAATGCACGATTCCTCCCAGGACGACGAACGCGAAGCGCGCGCAGCGAGCTGGCAGCTCAGCTATGTCGCGCTGGACGGCAATATCGGCTGCATGGTCAATGGCGCGGGCCTGGCGATGGGCACGATGGACATCGTGCAACTTTACGGCGGCAGTCCGGCCAATTTTCTCGACGTCGGCGGCAGCGCCACCGCCGAAAGAGTGTCCGAGGCGTTCAAGATCATCCTGTCCGACGACAAAGTGCGCGCGGTGCTGGTCAACATATTCGGCGGCATCGTGCGCTGCGACCTGATCGCCGAAGGCATCATCGAGGCCGTGCGCGAAGTCGGCGTCACCTTGCCCGTTGTCGTCCGGCTGGAAGGCAACAGCGCGGACCTGGGCCGGCAGGCACTTGCTTCGAGCGGGCTCAGCATCATCGCCGCCACCAGCCTGCAGGACGCGGCGCGCAAGGTTGTGGCGGCGGCGGGAGACGCCTCATGAGCATTCTGATCGATGCGGAGACCAGGATCATCTGCCAGGGAATCACGGGCTCCCAGGGCAGTTTTCATACCGAACAGGCGATCGCCTACGGCACCCGGATCGTCGGCGGCGTGACGCCGGGCAAGGGCGGGCAGACCCATCTCGGCGTGCCGGTTTTCGATACGGTGCGCGAAGCCGTGGAGAAAACCGGCGCGACCGCCACTTCGATCTATGTGCCCGCGCCGTTCTGCCTGGATTCGATCCTGGAAGCCGTGGACGCCGGCATCGGACTGATCGTCTGCATCACCGAAGGCATCCCGACCCTTGACATGCTGTTGGCCAAGGCCAGATGCGACCAGGCCGGCGCGCGCCTGATCGGACCCAACTGCCCGGGTGTGATTACGCCCGGGGAAAGCAAGATCGGCATCATGCCCGGTGATATCCATCTGCCCGGCAAGGTTGGCATCGTCTCCCGTTCCGGCACCTTGACCTATGAGGCCGTGCAACAGACCACAGATCACGGTTTCGGCCAGTCGTCCTGTGTCGGCATCGGCGGCGACCCGATTCCTGGCTCGAGTTTTATCGACATACTGGCCCTGTTCGAGTCGGATCCGGCCACCGAGGCGATCGTCATGATCGGCGAGATCGGCGGCAGCGCCGAAGAGGAAGCGGCGGCCTTCATCGCGGAGAATGTCAACAAGCCGGTGGTTGCGTATATCGCCGGCGTCACGGCCCCGCCGGGCAAGCGAATGGGCCACGCCGGAGCGATCATTGCCGGCGGCAAGGGCACGGCGGCGGAGAAATTCTCGGCGCTGGAGGCTGCCGGGGTGAAGACGGTGAGGAGTCTGGCCGACATCGGCGAGGGCTTGTCGCGGACGACAGGCTGGAAATCCGCTCCCGCAAGTGGTAAATAGGATAAGGTCCGGCAACTGGATGAACAGCCCGGCAGGATATCGGGACTGGAAGAGGAGGATGGAAGAGAGGGGGTTCTACAGTTTCGCGAACTTGTGTTAGGCTTTAGCGCACTTTCGGCCAAGGGCAAGAATACAAGAACCCGAGAGTCATGAACTTGGCAACAGCTTGAACGAAACGACTGTCCCGACATCGGGGGCGATCCCATCGCGGAAGATGTCCGGATTCGGTTACTTGACGACAACTTTAGGATGGCACATGAAAATTCGTAAATTCGGTAACGTCGCGATTGCGTTGCTGCTGGCGGGTCTCACGGGCTCGGTCCAGAGCCAGGATGCTCCGGCGCAGAACGTTCCGGCGCCGGAAATTCTGGTTGACAGCAGCATGATTGATCGGGCGATGAGCGCCATTGGGGAGAAGTACCGCGAGTCGGCGGAAGTTCAACAGGAACTCACCCGGCTGGCGGACTCGGCCAGTTCCACATTCGAGGAATTCAAGCGCGCCAACGACAACCTTGAATCCCTGCTGGTGCTCAATGCCGGTTTCCGCAAATCCATTTCCATCCAGGAAGAGAATATTGCGACGCTGGACGAATCCATCGCCTCGGTGGAAGAGGTGACGCGCAATATTCCCCTGCTGATGGAGAAAATGCTGGCGGCGCTGGAAGAGTTCATTGAACTGGACTACCCCTTCCAGCTTGAGGAGCGGCGGAGTCGCATCGAGTTCGCCCGCGCCGCCATCGACAATCCCGATGTGTCGATCGCCGAGAAATTCCGCCAGGTGCTGGTCATGTATCAGGCCGAGACAACCTACGGCCGCACCATTGAGAACTATGACGACACGATAGAGATCGAAGGCAGAGAGCGCGATGTCAGCATCGTCCGCGTCGGCCGCGTGGCGCTGATCGCCCAGACCACCGACCGGCAGGAAACCCGGGCTTGGGACAATCACGTCCGCGCATGGGTCGAACTGGCGCCGGGCGAATATCGAACCGCGGTACAGGACGCCATCCGGGTGGCCGCGCAACTCGATGCGCCAAAGATTATTGAATTGCCCGTCCTGGCTCCGGAGGTCGCACAGTGAAAAATTTCGTCAACATCAAGACAATTCTTGTCGCGGGAGCCCTGCTGGGAGCAAGCGCGCAGGTCGCGGCTCAGGAGTCCGCCGCCAATCTTTCCGAATTGCTCGATTTGGTCGCCCAGGACCGGGTCGCCGAATCCGAGGAATATCGCCAGCGGCTAGCGGAGTTCGAACAGAACGTCAATCGCCAGGAAGAAATTCTGCAAATCACCGATGACCGCATCGTCGAACAGGAAAACCTGCAGACGCAGTTGAGCGACCAGTTCGAACAGAACGAAATCACCATCAACGACAAGCGCGAAATCCTGCGCGACCGGCGCGGCGACCTGAACGAGTTGTTCGGCACCTTGCAGGGCGTGGCCGGAGACTTCCTGAGCACCTTCGAAAACTCGCTGATCAGCGCCCAATATCCCGGCCGCTCCGAAGCCGTGGAAGGATTCATCGAAAAAGCGGGCAGCACCATCGCCCAACTCGAGATCGAAGAGATGGAGCAGTTCTGGTTCTACATGCACCAGGAACTGACCGAATCCGCGCGGGTCGTCTCCTATAACGGAGAGGTGGCCTTGCCCGACGGCGATACCGTCAGTCAGTCGGTTACCCGTATCGGCGCTTTCAATGCCGTGTCCGATGGTCAATATCTGAGCTATTCCGGCGATATTGGCCACCTGCAGGTGTTGCCGCGCCAGCCCGATTCTGGATTCCTCAACTCCGCGCGGGATCTCGAAGCCGCAAACGGAGGATTTGTCAAGGTCGGCATCGATCCAACCGGCGGCGTGGGCGGCCAGGTGCTTGCCAATCTGATCAACTTCCCCACGGTTGAAGAACAGGTGCGCAACAATTCGGGCGTCATCGGAGCCATTATTATCATCGTGGGCATTATCGGTATTCTGATCGCATTCATCCGGCTGCTGATCCTGACCCTTGTTTCCCTCAAGGTGCGCGCGCAATTGCGCACCGACAGCCTGAGCAAAAAGAACCCGCTGGGCCGCGTATTGCTCGTCGGCGAATCCAATCCCGACGTCGACACGGAGACGCTGGAACTCAAGCTCGGCGAAGCGATTCTGCAGGAAACTCCGTCGCTGGAAAGCATGCTTACGCTGATCAAGATGATCGCCACCATCGCGCCGCTCGGTGGATTGCTCGGCACCGTGACCGGCATGATCCAGGTGTTCCAGCAGATCACGGTATACGGCGCCGGCGACCCGACCATCATGGCGGGCGGTATTTCCCAGGCCTTGATGACCACGGTGCTTGGTATCGTCGTCGCCATCCCGACGATTTTCATGCATACGGTGGTGAAGAGCCGCGCGGACAATATCACCCATATCCTCGAGCAACAGGCCACGGGCATGATCGCCCTGAAAGCCGAACGCGCGGCGAAGGCGCAGGGATAGGCAAGGCGGGAGCTTGACCGATCATGTACTTCTTTCTATTGGACATCATGGACGCCATCAGCAGTTTCATGCAACGCGGCGGACCGGTCCTGAACGTGATCGCCATCCTGCTGTTCCTGAAATGGTCGCTGGTGTTCGAGCGGATCTGGTACCTGAACTCCACGCACAAGCAAAACGTGAAGAATACGCTGGCGGAATGGAACGCCCGGGAAGACACGAATTCCTGGGTGGCTCGCCAGATCCGGGAAATGATGATCTCGAAGATTTCGCTCGACGTGCGCAGCACCTTGCCGATCATCGAAGTGCTCGTAACCATTTGCCCTTTGCTGGGCCTGATTGGTACAGTAACCGGGATGATTGAAGTGTTCTTCGTAATGGCGGTGACCGGCGGCGGCGACGCCAAGTCCATGGCCGGGGGGGTGTCGAAGGCGACCATTCCGACCATGGCGGGCATGGTGGGCGCCATTTCGGGCATCTTCGCCTATAACTATCTCAAGGGGACGGTGGACCGGGATCTTGAATTGCTGGAGGACCATTTGCCGCTGACGCATTAATTCGGCAGGCATTGAATCCAGGCGCCCGGTATCCAGAGAACTCACGGCTTCGGAAACATACAGATGAAATCAGGCTTGATGAAAAAAGCGGAGGAAGGGGAAGCTGGTGAAATCGATCTCACGCCGATGCTTGATGTCGTCTTCATTCTGCTCATTTTCTTTATCGTGACTTCGGTATTCATCAAGGAAGCCGGTATCGACGTCGCCAAACCGGAAGCATCGACCGGTTTGAGTCAATCGGGCGACCTGATTCTGATCGCGGTCGGCCCCCAGGGCGATATCTGGATAGATGGAGACCAGATCGACCCGCGCTTCATCCGATCCCGCTTCGAACTGCGTCTGGCGGACGCGCCGAATTCCTCGATCATCATCCAGGCGGATCAGAATTCCAACAACGAGCAAGTGCTGCAGATTCTCGAAGCGGCTCGTGAAGCTCAAATAGAAAACGTTTCAATTTCGACGGAGGCGTAAGATGATATTCGTCAGATGGGCTCTATCGGCCGCCATGGCCGCCGGCATCACTGTCGGCCTGTTCTATTTCATGCAATTCCTCATTGCCACCGGCGAGCGGTTTTCGGACCCTGTTGAGGTAATCAGAATCGTCGATGCGACGATGCCCGATATCGAACTCGACGTGGTTGAGGAAATCGAGCGACCCAAGCCGATCGAGGAAGTCGTGCAGGAAGACGTCGATATTCCGGAAAAGCAGATCAACCTCGACAGCGGGCCTTCCATCGCGATTTCCAGACAGAACATCGATATCGGCGACGGTCTTGATCTTACCCCCGCGACCATCAGCAATACCGATGGCGACTATCTGCCTTTGGTGGCTATCGCTCCCCAATATCCGACGCGAGCCGCCCAGCGCGGCATTGAAGGCTGGTGTCAAGTGAGTTTTACCGTGGACGGGTTGGGCAGCGTGGTTGAAGACAGTATCGTCGTGATCGATGCCGAACCTCCGAACATCTTTAACAGATCCTCCATTCGCGCGGCGGCGCGCTTCAAGTTTCAGCCCAGGGTGGTGGATGGTCAAGGTGTGGAAGTGCCTGGCGTGCAATACGTTTTCCGCTACGAACTGGAAGAATAGAACCGGCGGAATTATGCAGGAGCTGGCGGTATGAAGAGAATTTACGGACTTTTCCCGGCCTTGCTGTCCGGATTCATATTGATGCTGATCCAGCCCGGCGCGCCGGTGCTGGCGGGCGATGAGCCGCGGCCACCCCCCGAAGCGCGCACCGCGGGCACATTGGGTCCGCAGGTGATGCGCGCCATTTCCCAAATTCAGGAGATGATGTCTCCCGAGGATCCCGACGATCCGGTCGATTTGGCGGGTGCCAAGATTGCGCTCGACGAATTGCGCGAACGCCGCTGGGACCGCATGAACGACTTCGAGAAGTCGACTCTGCTCAACTTCTACACCAACTACTATCTGGCCATGGAAGATTTCGGCGGCGCCTTGCGCACCTTCGAGGAAATGCTGACCATCGAAGAGTTGCGCGAGGATACCCGGCGCAGAACGCATCGCTCGCTGGGCCAACTTTACGCCGCCGAGGAAAACTGGGCGAAGTCCATTGAGAATTACGAGGTCTGGCGGGAAATGTCTCTTGAAGAAGACGAGATCGTATTCAAGGGACTTTCCTATGCGCATTACCAGTTGGACGATATGGACCCGGCGCGGGATTATTGGCTGGATTACATGAACCTGGCTCTCGTCAACGGCGCCGAACTCGGTCGCGACGACTATGCCTATCTCAATGGCGTGTATTTCACGCTGGAAAGTTTCGCCGATGCGCTGGAACTGACCAAGACGATGATCGTGAAATTCGACGATCCCACGGATTGGCAGAATCTGAGCGCGATCTACGCCAGCCTCGACCGGGAAGATGAGCGTGTGCAATCGCTGAATCTTAGCTATTTGCGCGGACTTCTCGATGACGACACCCGTTTTCTGAATCTGGGCCAGTCGCTGGCCGGCATGGAAATTCCGCTGTCCGGACGCAAGGTTCTCGACGACGGCGTGGCCCAGGGCTACCTAGCCGATGACCTGGAAAACAACACCATACTTGCGCAACTATCCATGCTGGGCGCGGAATACGACGAGGCGCTCGAACCCGCGCTGAGAGCGGCGGAACTCGATGAGACCGGCAATTCCCATGACACGCTGGGTTATCTCTACTATGTGCTCAACCGCTACGAGGAAGCTGCGGAAGCTTTCCGCGCGGCGCTTGACCGGGGCGGCTTGGAAGATCGCGCTGATACCCTGCTTTTCCTTGCCCGGTCGCTGCTGGAGCTTGACGAATTCGAACAAGCGCTGGAAGCGGCTGTGGATTCCGCCGAAGCCGGCGGCGAGCAGGAGCAAAATGCCGCGAGGAACTATCGCGAGTTCATCTTGTCGAATCGACAACTCCATAACGTAATCGCCGAACGACGCGCCGACGCGATCGATTTCTACGAATCCTATCCTTCCCTGATCGATTGACTCAAGCGGTTGGGAAGGTTGAAATTTCAGCCGCAACCCCCATTCAGAACGCAACCGCGATTTCGCGGTTGCGTTTTTTTATGCCTGGGAGATAGCAATGGGCGAAACAGCCAAGACCGAGACACGCGGATTCGAGACCGAAGCCAAGCAGCTTCTGCACCTGATGATTCACTCCTTGTACAGCAACAAGGAGGTATTTCTGCGTGAGTTGATTTCCAACGCATCCGACGCCGCCGACAAGTTGCGCTTCGAGGCGCTTTCCCGGCCCGAATTGCTGGAAGAAGATACCGAACTGAAAGTCCGCATAGAACTCGATTCCGAGAACAGGACAATCAGCGTGGCCGATAACGGAATCGGCATGTCGCGCGAGGAGGTCATCGGCAATCTCGGCACGATCGCCAGATCCGGCACGGCCCAGTTTCTGGAGTCCTTGACCGGCGATCAGCAAAAAGACTCCCAATTGATCGGCCAGTTCGGCGTCGGCTTCTATTCCTCCTTCATCGTCGCCGAGGAAGTCGAAGTGCTGACCCGCAAGGCCGGTTCGAGTCCCGCCGACGCCGTTCTCTGGAAATCCGGCGGCGAGTCGGAATATTCCATCAGTAGCGCCGAGAAGAAGGAACGCGGCACCATTGTCATCCTTCATCTGAAAGACGGCGCGAAGGAATTTCTCGAGTCATACCGCCTGCGCGGCATCGTCAAGAAGTACGCCGACCACATTTCCATCCCCGTCCTGATGGAAGAACAGCAATACGGCGAAGACGACGAGGAGGGCGAAGCGGAGAAAAAGTACGAAGCCGTCAACGAAGGCAAGGCCCTGTGGACGCGCACGCGCAAGGAAATCAAGAAGAAGGAATACCAGGAATTCTACAAGCACATCAGCCACAGTTTCGAAGACCCTCTCGACTGGAGCCATAACCATGTCGAAGGCAAGCTCGAATACACCAGCCTGCTGTTCCTGCCCAAACACGCGCCTTACGATCTCTGGAACCGGGACGGCGCACGCGGACTGAAACTCTATGTGCAGCGAGTCTTCATCATGGACGAGGCGGAACAGTTTCTGCCGCTCTACCTGCGATTCGTCAAGGGCATACTCGATTCGAACGATTTTCCGCTCAACGTATCGCGGGAAATCCTGCAAAACGATCCCAAAGTGGACAAAGTTAGAGGCGCCCTGACCAAGCGCGTTCTCGACCTGATGTCCCGCCTGAAGAAGAAGGATGCCGAGGCCTACGCCGGCTTCTGGAAGGAATTCGGCCAGGCGCTGAAGGAAGGGCCGGCTGAAGACCACGCCAACCGCGAGAAGATCGCCTCACTCTTCCTTTTCAACAGCACCGAATCCGGCGGGGACGAACAGGACCGCAGCCTGGAAGAATACGCGGCACAGATGGAGGATGGGCAGGAGTCAATCTACTATCTCGTCAGCGATTCGCTGAAAGCCGCGCGCAACAGCCCGCACCTGGAAATCTTCCGCCGCAAGGGCATCGAAGTCCTGTTGCTGCACGACCGCATCGACGAATGGCTGATGGGCTACCTGACCGAATTCGATGGCAAGTCCTTCCAGGACGTCGCTCGCGGCAAGCTCGATCTCGGCAAGCTCGCGGACGAAGAGAGCGAAGCCGGTGATAGCGAGCACGAGGATCTGATCAAGCGAATCAAGGACAGCCTTGGCGAACAGGTAAAGGAGGTCAGGGTGACGCACCGGCTCACGGATTCTCCCGCTTGTCTGATCGTCGACGAGCACGACATGGGTCTGCAGATGCGGAGAATCATGGAAGCCTCGGGCCAGCGGGCGCCTGACACGAAGCCGATCTTCGAAGTCAATCCGGAGCATGCGTTGCTGCGGAAACTGGAACAGGAAGAAGACGAGACGCGATTTGCGGATCTGGTCACGATTCTGTTCGGTCAGGCAACACTGGCCGAAGGCAGGGGACTTGAAGATCCGGCGCAATTCTCCAACCGCCTGAACAAGCTCCTCCTTGAATTAAGTGGAGACTGAATCCAAGTCCTGAGGTCCGTCATTCTGCGCGGAGCGAAGCGCGGTTGCAGAATCTCTTTGGATATGGTCTGAGGTTGATGGCTTCGATCCGTCGCCGCCGGCCTGTGCGGGGTTCAGCGGACGCCGTAAATACGGGCCCAGCCGCCAAGCATAGCTTGGCTTCGTTCCGGCTGCGCATGAAGCTGCGCTTCATAAACGCTTGCCTCCACCCCTGTAGGCTTCGGCCTCGACATCCTGTCGAGGACGACCGCTGAACCCCGCACAGGCCGACAGCGACTCACATCGTGCAGACCCTCACCGTCATTCTGCGCGAAGCGTAGCGATTCGGGGCATCCGTGCCCCTCACCCCTGCGGGGCGACGCTACGCGCCGTCCAAAATGGCAATCCTGCCATTTTGTCGCAGAATCTCTCTTCCTTACATTCTCTCCAAAGTCTGAATGCCCAGTAAATCCAGGCCCTGTTCCAGCGCTTGCTCGGCGAGCAAGGCGAGGGCCAGGCGGGAATTCCTGGTTTGAGGGGCGGCCTTGAGGACGGGGCAGGCCTCGTAGAAGCGCATGAAGACGCCGGCGAGCTCGAACAGGTAGTTGCAAAGCAGATTCGGATAACATTCCCTCGCAACCAGGGATACTACTTCGGGCAATTGCAGGATCTTGAGCAGCAATGCCCGCTCTTCCGCGTGTTCCAGACTTGCCAGTTCACCGGCGGGAGCGTCCTGCGGCCGTTTCCGCAGCAGGCTCTTGATGCGGGTGCAGGCATAGAGCAGGTAGGGTGCGGTATTGCCTTCGAAGGACAGCATGGTCGACCAGTCGAATACGTAGTCGCTCATGCGGTTCTTGCTCAAATCGGCGTATTTGACCGAGGCGCTGCCGATGTTTTCGGCGATCAGCCGCCGCTCGTCCTCGGCCAGGTCGGGATTTTTCTCGGAAACGAGCGCCAGGGCCCGGGTCACGGCTTCATCGAGCAGGTCGGCGAGTTTTACCGAATCACCGGAGCGCGTCTTGTATGGTTTGCCGTCGCTGCCCATGATCGTGCCATAGGCGATGTGTTCGAGCGAGATGTTCGCGGAGGCCATGTCCGCGGCCCGCGCCACGGCGAATACCTGCCTGAAATGCAGGGATTGCCGCGCATCGACGACGTATAGCGAGCGGTCGGCCTCGAAATCGAACGAGCGCATCTTTATCGCCGCCAGGTCGGTAGTCGAATACAGGTAGCCGCCGTCGGACTTCTGCACGATGACCGGCAGTGGTTCGCCGTCCTTGCCTTTGAACTCGGGCAGGAACACACAACGCGCGCCGTCCGATTCCCGCAACAATCCCTTTTCTTCCAGTTCACCGATGATTCTTTCCAGGTCGTCGTTGTAGCGGCTTTCCGCATCGAGGTCGGCCAGGGTCAGGCCGACGTCGAGACGGTCATAAATCTCCTGACAATGCCGCAGGGATTCGTCGATGAAACTCTGCCAGGCCTCGAGATATTCCGGATCGCCGCCTTGCAGCCTGACCACGCTCAATCGCGCTCGGTCCGCGAAGGCCGGATCGGAGTCGAACTTGTCCTTGGCTGCCCGATAAAAGGTTTCCAGGTCTTCCAGTTCGGTTTGCAACACGGAAGCACCTTGGTTGAATTCCTGGCCGAACTCCCGCATATACGCGATCAACATGCCGAACTGGGTGCCCCAGTCGCCGACGTGATTCTGCCGAATGACCTCGTGTCCAAGCCGTTCGAGCACCCGGGACAGGCAATCGCCGATGACGGTGCCGCGCAGATGGCCGACATGCATTTCCTTGGCCAGATTCGGCGATGAATGATCGACGACAATCTTTTGCGCCCGACTTTCAACGGCAATCAGCGATCGCGGGTCCCGCAGTATCTCGTTGCCGCGCGCGATCAGTACCTGATCGTTCAGCGTGATGTTGATAAATCCCGGGCCGGCAACTTCCGTCGAGGCGACCAGACCGTTTTCGTCCCGTAAACCGGAGATAACCGCCTCGGCCAACTCCCGCGGCTTGCGCCCGCAGCGGCCGGCCGCCGCCATGACGCCGTTGGCCTGGTAATCGCCGAATTCCGGCCGCGTCGCCTCGATCACATTCGGATTGCAGCCCGCAATGCCGGAAACTTCGCTCAACGCGTCGCCGACAAGTCGGGAAAGTTGTTCCCTGATGTTTTCCATGAGTGCTTGGGAGAAGTAGGGCGGTCGGGGCGGCATTGTACAGTATTCGTCACAACCGTCATTCTGCGCAAGCGAAGCGCAGTCGCAGAATCTCATTGGGTTGGTTGTTTCGAATAGATTTGTGCATGCCATCCCTGGCGAGGCTTCAGCAACTCCTATTGCCCCCAGTCTCGACATCCTGTCGAGCCGCTCGGCCCTTGAAAAGCTTCGCTTTCCATCGGCTTCGCCGACCGGGCCTCACCCTCGCACGCCCGCCATACTCGCCTATCGCGACAGCGGCTCACGCACTGCAAAATCGGCGACGGCGGATCGAAGCCACTTTGTGCCTTACATCCAATTCAACGCTAGAATCCAACCTCGCTGTCACAACTCTCAAGCTCGATGACTGATGCAAGCAAGCCGCAAATGCTGCGGGTGCCGGAACGGCAGCATGGCCAGCGGCTGGACAATTTCCTTCTGCGCGAACTCAAGGGACTGCCGAGGTCCCGGGTTTACCGGCTGATCCGGACCGGCGAAGTGCGAGTCAATCGCGGCCGCTGCAAACCGGACACTCGTCTGTCCCGTGGTGACCAGGTGCGAGTCCCACCTTTTGCCGGACGCCGGCCGGCGCATATCGGGACACCCACCGACAAACTCAGGCAAAGGCTTGAGGACAGTGTGCTGTTCGAGAACGAAGCGCTACTAGTCTTGAACAAGCCCTCGGGCATGCCCGTGCATGGCGGCAGCGGCATCGCTCTCGGCCTGATCGAAGCCTTGCGGCAGATCCGCCCGGAATGGATGGAAGCGGAACTCGCGCATCGACTCGACCGCGAAACTTCGGGTTGCCTGGTAATCGCAAAACAGGTGGATTTCCTGCGCCATATGCAAGCTGAACTGCGGACGGGCAAGGTGGAGAAAACCTATCTGGCGCTGGTGCATGGCGCCTGGCCGGAAGAACTCGACACGATCAACCTGCCATTGCGCAAGGACGAACTGGCCTCCGGCGAGCGTATCGTCCGCGCCAACCCCGACGGCAAACCCGCCCTTACCACCTTCCGAATACGCGAACGCCTGCCGGACGCAACTTTGCTCCAGATTGGTCTCGAAACCGGCCGCACCCACCAGATCCGCGTCCACTGTCAATCCGCCGGCCACCCCATAATCGGCGACGAAAAATACGGCAAAAACGCCGTCATCCGCCACAAGCACCTCGCCCTCCACGCTTGGCGAATCGCATTCCGCCCCACTCTAAATGCCGAATTCTCCCACTTCGAAGCCCCCTGCAACCGCCATTTCACCCAACTCCTGCAATCCCTGAGAAACAACAATCCCCGCTGAAAACAGCCAAATCGAAGTCCGAATCAATTAGCCTCGCACAGCGTGAGGCGCCGTCGGGTCAGGAGATGTGCAGCGGGCGTGCGAGGCAGGGATGCCGAGCCCGGAGCCTACATGGATGTATTTACGGCGTCCGCTGCACATCTCCTGACCCGGCGGCGACGCATCGAAGCCACAATTTTTGACAGCAACACCGCATATCCCTATTATTGCGCGCCAACAAACCGGCCCACCCGCCCCGGTAACCGCAAAGCCGCCGCCCCAACCGGCGCCAAACAGGAGCAATCATGGCCGTTCAGCAAAACAAGGTAACGCGGTCCAAGCGCAACAAGCGCCGCACCCACGATTCGTTGAAAAACCCAGTCCTGTCGACCGATCAGGTCTCGGGTGAAATTCACCGCAGGCACCATGTCACCGCGGATGGCTTCTACAAGGGCCGCAAAGTAGTCGAGACCGAACAAGATTGAACTCTCCGCGACGCATAGCCATCGATGCTATGGGCGGCGACCGGGGGGTGGGAGTTACGGTTCCCGCAGCGAGCCGTATTCTCGCCCGGCGCAGCGATCTTGAGTTGGTTCTCATCGGCGACAGTGATCGAATCGAGCCCTTGCTGTCGCGGGTTCCCGCCGGAACCCGCAACAAATTGCGCGTATTGCATACGGACACCGCGGTCGCCGACGAGGATCGGCCCGGTTCGGTCTTGCGCAGCGCCCGGGACAGTTCGATGTTTCTCGCCGCCGACATGGTGAAAAGCGGCGACGCCCAGGCCATGGTAAGCGCGGGCAATTCCGGCGCCTTGCTCATGATCGGACGGCATCTGCTGAAAACGATTCCCGGCATCCACAAGCCGGCCATGGTGGCGACCATTCCGGGCGCAAGCAAACAGAGCTTCCTGCTCGATGTCGGCGCCAATCCCGAATGCGACGCGCAACATCTGTTCGAATTCGCGGTAATGGGTTCAGTGCTCGCGGAAAGCCTCAACCGGGCGCCGGCTAGAGTCGGTTTGCTCAACATCGGCGCCGAGCATTACAAGGGAACCGAAGCCGTGCGGGAAGCGGCCGAGAAGCTGGAAAGATGCCCGGCGATCGACTACGTCGGCTTCATCGAGGCGAACGAGATCTATCATGGTCAGGCCGATGTCGTGGTCTGCGACGGCTTCGTCGGCAATGTCACCATCAAGGCGTCCGAAGGCGTGGCCAACGTGATCCGCAACGTGCTTTATCACAAGGCCGAACCCACATATCTCAACCGGATCTCCCGATTCTTTTCCGCCTCGATCATCAATTCACTGACGATGCAGATCAACCCGGAACGATTCAACGGCGCCTGTCTGCTCGGCCTGCAGGGAAACGTCGTCAAGAGCCACGGCAACGCTTCGGTGCTGGGCTTCTGCCACGCGATTCTCGAAGCCGCGAACGAAATCGACAACCGGGTTCCCCGTTTGATCGCGAGCAAGGTGGAGACCATCATGGCCACCGCCTGAACGCTGTGGTCAATCAGTCACGTTTATTCACCGGCAGGAAAATCATGCGAGATTTTGCGGTTGTATTTCCCGGGCAGGGATCACAGAAGACAGGCATGCTGGCCGCGCTGGCCGGCACGAGCAAGACGATTGAAAACACCTTTGCCGAAGCCTCCGAGGTCATCGGCCTGGATTTGTGGGACATAGCCCAGCACGACCGGGACGAGACCCTCGACCAGACGCGGATCACCCAACCCGTCCTGTTGACGGCAGGCATTGCGCTGTGGCGGCTGTGGTGGCAGCGAAACGGCGCGGAGCCAGCCTTGCTCGCAGGTCATAGTCTCGGAGAATATTCCGCCCTGGTTGCCGCCGATGTGCTGGAATTCGGCGCCGCCGTGGACGTAGTGCACAAGCGTGGAATATTCATGCAACAGGCGTCGCCGCAAGGCGCCGGCGGCATGGCCGCGATCATCGGTCTCGGCAGCAAGGAACTGGAAGAGGCATGCAGCAAGGCACAGGCGGCGGGGGAGGGCGCGGTATCCGCGGCGAATTACAACTCTCCCGACCAGATCGTCATCGCCGGCGATGCGGCGGCGGTGGAACGCGCCATGCAGATGTGCCTGGAGGCCGGCGCACGGCGCGCCTTGCCCGTCAAGATGTCGGTGCCTTCACATTGCGAATTGATGGAGCCGGCCAGACAGCAGCTTGAGTCGGAATTGGCCGCCCTGGACTTCCGAGCGGCCAGAATTCCCGTCGTACAGAACGTCAACGGTCGAGCGAACGGCGATCCGGACGAACTCCGGGCGAACCTGATCGAACAGATTTGCCGCCCCGTGCGCTGGATCGACTGCATTGACCACATGTCGGAAGCCGGAATCTCCCGCATCCTCGAATGTGGTCCCGGCAAGGTGCTGACCGGACTGATCAGGAGAATTTCCCCGCGGATCTCGACCTGGAATTGCGACGAACCGGAAAGTCTGGCGCGGGCCGCGACCGAAACAGCATGACAAATCGGGTATACTTCCACGTCGTCCGGCCCAGGCCGGAATATTGAGAATTCATGTCCGACTCAAACGACAAGCTAGCATTGGTAACCGGCGCCAGCAGAGGCATCGGCAAGGCCATCGCGCTGGAACTCGGCAGGCGGGACTTCATCATCGCCGGCACCGCCACCACGCAGGCAGGCGCCGAAGGCGTTTCCGCCTTGCTGGCGGAAGAGGGGGTCGCGGGCCGCGGCTATCGCGCCGACGTCGGCTCCAGTCAATCCGTGGAAGAACTCATGCAAGCTCTGCTGGACGGTCCCGGCGCTCCGGCGGTGCTCGTCAACAACGCGGGCATCACCAGGGACAATCTGCTGTTGCGCATGAAAGAGGATGAATGGAACGAGGTGATCAACATCAATCTCAATTCCATGTTCCGGCTGGCCAGAGCCTGTCTGAAACCCATGACGCGGGCGCGATGGGGCAGGATAATCAATATCAGTTCGGTGGTCGGCTCGAGCGGCAACCCCGGCCAGAGCAACTATTGCGCCTCGAAGGCCGGCATCGAGGGATTCACGCGTTCCCTGGCAAGGGAAATCGGCTCGCGGGGCATAACGGTGAACGCGGTGGCCCCCGGATTTATCAAAACCGACATGACCGGCGCCTTGCCCGAGAACCAGGCGCGGGAAATGCTGAAACAGATTCCTCTGCAGCGGCTTGGCCGCGCGGAAGAGGTCGCTGCCGTGGTGAGATTCCTCGCTTCCGACGGCGGCGCATACATCACGGGTGAAACCGTGCATGTAAACGGGGGGATGTATCTGGCCTGAGCGACTGACGGCGATACGATCCCGAACACGCCCCACGGGGGCATTTTTTGAATTTGCACATTACATCAATGCCAAATAAGGGTACACTTGCCGCACTGCTTCGCACCGTGGATCGAGTGCGGCCAGATTTAGGGAAAAACAAGCTACCTCTGGTTGATTGATGGTATCAGGAGCTAGGAACAGTTATGGCAAAGATTGACGAAAGCGATAAGCGAATTGACGAACGCGTCAAGGAAATTGTCTGCGACCAACTCGGCGTCAAGGCTGAAGACGTGAAGCCTTCGGCCTCCTTCGTTGAAGATCTGGGCGCGGACTCATTGGACACGGTCGAATTGGTTATGGCGCTGGAAGAGGAGTTCGAAACCGAAATTCCCGACGAAGAAGCGGAAAAAATCACTACCGTGCAGTCCGCTTGTGATTACATCCGAAATCACCTGTAAACTTTCCTGTAATCGGAACACAAGCTACCCGGAACCCCTTCCGGGTAGCTTTTTTCTGCACCACCCCAAATCGAGGAGCGCGCTTTGAACGGCAGGCGGGTCGCGGTTACCGGAATGGGCATGATCAGCCCGGCGGGCAATTCGGTGGAATCGAGTTGGGACGCGCTCCGCAACGGTCGCAGCGGCATCGGGCACATAGACATTTTCGATGTCTCGGAGTTCTCCACCCGCTTCAGCGGCATGGTCAAGAGCTTCGAATACGCCGATTACCTGTCGCCCAGGGATGCGCGCCGCATGGATGTCTTCATCCATTACGGCATAGCCGCCGGAATGCAAGCCATGAAGGACGCCGGGCTCGAGGACGGCAGGTGGAGCCCGGAAAGAGCGGGCGCGGCCATCGGCTCGGGCATCGGCGGTATCGTCGCCATCGAAAAAACCTCGCTGCAGATCAACGACACCGGGCCGCGCAAGATCAGCCCTTTCTTCGTGCCGGGTTCGATTATCAACATGATCTCCGGCAACCTGTCGATGCAATTCGGCTTGCAAGGCCCGAATATCGCTGTCACCACGGCCTGCGCCACGGGTACGCACAATATCGGCCTGGCGGTCAACATGATTCGCCTCGGCCAAGCCGAGATCATGTTGACCGGCGGCGCTGAAATGGCGACCTGCCCGGTGGGTCTGGGGGGATTCTGCGCCGCGAGGGCGCTGTCGACCCGAAACGAGGATCCGCAGCGGGCAAGCCGACCCTGGGACAAGGATCGGGACGGCTTCGTGCTGGGCGACGGCGCCGGCATGCTGGTGCTGGAAGAACTCGAACACGCCAAGGCGAGAGGCGCGACAATCCATGCCGAATTGATCGGATTCGGCATGAGCGGCGACGCTTATCACGCCACGGCGCCGGCGCCGGGCGGGAAGGGCGCCGCGTTATGCATGAGCAACGCCTTGAACGATGCCGGATTGAATCCGGAACAGGTCGACTATATCAACGCCCATGGCACTTCAACCGTTGCCGGCGATGTCGCGGAGACCCAGGCCATCAAGACCGTCTTCGGCGAACATGCCCGATCTCTCAGCGTCAGTTCCAGCAAGTCGATGATCGGCCATCTGCTCGGAGCCGCCGGTTCGGTGGAAGCCATCGTCTCGATCCTGGCGATTCGCGACGGTATCGCGCCCCCCACGATCAATCTCGATGATCCCGATCCTGACTGCGATCTCGATTACGTGCCGCATACCAGTCGCGAACAGGATACCCGCGTCGCCTTGAGCAACTCATTCGGATTCGGCGGCACCAACGGCTCACTGATTTTTTCCCGCCTAGACTGAGAATCGCAGCGTGGCGGAAGGTTCTCCCGGCGAATTGTGGCTTCGATACGCCGCCGCCGGCTGGCGCCGGGTTCAGCGGATGCCGTAAATACATTGTTTGTGTTGGAATTCTGATAGGTATTACATGCCATCCTTGGCAAGACTTTAGTGGCTGCGACTACCCCCAGTCTCGACATCCTGTCGAGCCGTTCGGCCCTCAAGAAGCGTTGCTTCTTTTCGGCTGCGCCGACTGGACCTCACCCATGCCTCGCACGCCCGCTGAACCCACCGCCAGCCGACGGCGATTCACATTGTGGGGGATCGAAAGTTCGTCATTCTGCGCGTAACATAGCGAAGTCGCAGAATCTCGTCAGGCGAAATGACGTTGGAACGGCCACATTGAATTTGGCGCAGGATTAAAGGATTATGCCGCAAGATGCTGAATCCAGTTGCGGTTCCATGCAGCAAGAAACTTCTCGCAAATTTTTGAGCCGCCGCTGGCTGGCGCCTGTCGTATTGTTGACTGTCGCCGCGCTGCTCGTGCTGGCTTTGGCGCAACAATACCTGCATCGACCGCTGGCGACGCTGACGGATGAACGCATTTTTGAAATCGAGGCCGGTACGCCGCTTGCGCGGCTGAGCCGGGATCTGGCTGACCAGGGCATTGTTGAGTATCCAGCGCTGTTCAATATGCTGGCCAGGGTCAGGGGATTCGAGCAGGAAATTCGGCATGGCGTATACGAGTTGCCTGCCGACGCCTCGCCCGCTGAACTTTTGGATCTGTTTGTTTCGGGCCGGACGCGGCAATTCCGGCTTACCTTGATCGAGGGCTGGACCTTTGCGCAGGCTCTCGCCGAGATTCAGCGCAGCGAAGGCATAGAGCCGCGATTGCTGGACATGGCGCCCGAGGCGGTTGCGGAGGCCATGGATCTTGACGTTGCCGTACCCGAAGGCATGATTTTTCCCGACACCTATTTCTATGCCGCCGGCGATACGGATCTGCAGATATTGCGGCGGGCCAATGCCAGACTGCGTGAAATCCTCGATCTGGAATGGGAATCGCGCAGCGATGATCTGGCCTTGGATTCTCCTTATCAAGCCTTGATTCTGGCGTCGATCGTGGAAAAGGAGGCCGCGGACGGCGAACAGCGCGGGTTGATCGCGGGCGTTTTCCTGCGCCGCCTGCAAACGAACATGAGGCTGCAATCCGATCCAACGGTCATTTACGGTCTCGGCAGCCGCTTTGACGGCGATCTGCGCACGGTCGATCTCGATGAGACCACGCCCTACAATACTTACCGGATCAATGGCCTGCCGCCGACTCCCATCGCTCTGGCCGGCCTCGAATCCATTCGCGCCAGCCTGCGGCCAACCGCTTCAGATTACCTGTATTTCGTTGGCACGAATGACGGAAATCATTATTTTTCGGAGACGCTGGAAGAACATAACGCCGCGGTCAATTGCTACCAGCGAGGCCGGGAGGAGACCGAATGCACACTATAGTGGCTTCGATCCGTCGTCGCCGGGTAACGGAGTGCAGCGGACGCCGTAAATACGTCCCTGTAGGCTTCGGGCTCGGCTTCCTGTCCCGCACGCCCGTCGCACCCGTTACCCTGCGACGACTCGCATCATGCGGGCTTGCGGCGTCGCGATGACAATCTGCTTGTGACTCGCATGAAAACCAGATTTATCACCGTTGAAGGCGTTGAAGGGGTCGGGAAGAGCACCAATATTGCCGTTATCGAGGAGATGCTGCGCGACCTAGGCATCGACTATATCCGCACGAGAGAACCCGGCGGTACGGGTCTGGCCGAGAATATCCGCTCCCTGTTGCTTGAAGACCATGGCGGCAAGCTTGCTGCCTTGTCCGAGTTGCTGCTGATTTTTGCGGCCCGGGCCGATCACCTCGAGAAAGTCATCGCGCCCGCGCTGGAACAGGGCAAATGGGTGATTTGCGACCGCTTCACCGACGCCACATTCGCCTACCAGGGCGGAGGCAGGGGATTGCCGCGGGAAATCATTGCGTCCCTGGAATCCATGGTGCAAGGCGAACTGCGACCGGATCTGACCGTCATTCTGGATCTGAATCCGGAAATCGGCCTTGAGCGTGTGCGCCGACGGGGCGAGCTTGATCGCATAGAGCAGGAAACCATAGATTTTCACGCCAGGGTGAGAGATTGCTATCTCGATATCGCCCGCCGGGAAGCCGACCGTTGCGCGGTGATCGACGCATCGGTTGATCCGGATGCCGTGCGGGGAGCACTGCAAGCCGCAGTGGCGGACAAATTGCCGGAATTGCGATGAGTCTGTTCGAACAGACCTCGCGCCCGCCGTGGCCCTGGCAGGAAGCCGTATGGCGGCGCTTGCACGAACAAAAGCAATCCGACGTCCTTGCCCACGCCTACCTGTTCATCGGCGACCGCGGCACCGGGCGCGCGGAATTCGCGCGCGAATTCGCCAATTTTCTCCTTTGCGGCGATCCGGAAGCGGGTCGGGCCTGTTATCGATGCCGCAGTTGCCGGGCCGGGGGAGCCGATCATCATCCCGACCTGCTGCTGATTCTGCCCGAGGAAGGCAAGAAAGACATCGGCGTCGGGCAAATCCGCGAACTCGCGGAGTTTCTCAGTCTCAACAGTTTCTCCGGGGCGGGTCGTGTGGCGATCATCCCGCAAGCCGAAGCCCTGACGCTGTCCGCCTCGAATGCGCTGCTGAAAACCCTGGAAGAGCCGGCTGCCGGGGCAACATTGTTATTAACCGCTTGCAGCCCGGGCAGCTTGTTGCCGACCATACGCAGCCGCTGTCAATTGCTGGGCCTGCCCGGTCCGGACATTGATACCGCTACCGCCTGGTTACGCGAACGATTGCCGGACAGCCATTCCGTATCCGATGAACGGCTGCGGGAACTGCTTGCGGCTTATGGCAATCGGCCGCTGGAGCTGGCGCCGGCCCTAAGCGCCGGACAGGCCCCAGGCTTTATCGCCTTGCGCAAAATGTTGCTTGAACTGCTCGAAGGAAGGACCAGCATACTGCGGTCAGCGGGAGAAGCGGCGAAAATCGGCGAATCCGAAGTTTTTGAGCATCTGTCCCGAATCTCGACTATATTGATCCGGGGACTGGTAAACGGCGATGTGTGCGGCGCGGAAAATCGCGCGCTCGCGGCGGCCTTGCCCGCATCCGGCGAACTGGGCTTCCTGCTCGAATTTCACCGCCAGGTAACCAGGTCCAGAACACTGCTCGCCGGACCAGGCAATCCCAATCCCCAATTGCTGCTGGAGAGCATTTTCCGACTTTGGGTGAAGGCTGGCCGGGGCAGCCGATCAAAAGCACAGCTTTTGAACGCCTGAACGGCTCGCCAAGGATGGCGAGACTGGGGGTAGTCTAAGCTAATGGCTTCGCGCCAGGGATGGCATGCACAACGCAAACCGGAGCCTCGCAGGCTGATCTCAAAAATGGAGCAATACCGATGCAAATCGTCAAGGGCAGGGTGCTGCCGCTGGTAATCGATAATTCCGAAACGCTCAGGGCCATCTGGATGCCGTTCATCCTGTCCGGGGCCGTTTTCGTGCCGGATGTGGAAAACGCTTGCCTGGGCGAGCCGATTTTCCTGCTTTTACTGCTGCCGGGCGCTACTGAACGGATTCCCGCCTGCGGGCAGGTAGTCTGGATCAATCCGGCGGGAACGGCGGCGCGGCAGGGAATCGGCGTACGCTTGCGGGATACGGGTGGCGCCGCCAGATCGGCTATCGAGAAATGCCTGGCAGAACTGCCTGCCGCCGAAGGCCGGGAACTATTCATCCAGGAACGATTTTGAATAATTACGATTTTGACCTGTTCGTGATCGGGGCGGGCTCGGGAGGTGTGCGGGCCAGCCGGGTCGCGGCCGATCTGGGCGCCAGGGTGGCTATCGCCGAAGAGCGGTATTTCGGGGGCACCTGCGTCAATGTCGGCTGTGTGCCCAAGAAACTGTTCAGTTACGCGGCGCATTACGCCGACGACTTGGAAGACTGCCGCGGTTTCGGCTGGCATCCCGGGCAACGGCAGTTCGACTGGCCGAGTCTGCTGGCCAACAAGGACAAGGAGATCGCTCGTCTCAACGGGATTTACCGGAACATCCTCGAAAGCCGCAAGATCCGTATTTTCAATGAGCGCGCGAGACTGGTCGGGCCGAACGTCATCGAAGTGGGAGGCGAGCGCGTCAGTGCGCGCTATATTCTCCTTGCCGTTGGCGGCTGGCCGTGGAAAAACCCTTTTCCAGGCAATGAGTTGGCGATTACTTCAAATGAGATTTTTCATCTCCCGGCATTGCCGGAATCGATGCTGGTCTATGGCGGTGGCTATATCGCGACCGAGTTCGCCAGCATCCTGCACGGGCTGGGAGTCGAAGTAACGCTCGTCTATCGCGGCGACAAACTGTTGCGGGGATTCGACGAAGACGTCCGCGAATTCATTACCGGGGAAATCGGTAAACGCCTGCAACTCGAATTGAACCGGGAGATCGAGCAAATCGAGCGCGCCGACGCCGGGAATTTGCGGGTGACTCTCAATTCCGGCGCACCGATCAACGTTGACGAAGTGCTTTGCGCAACGGGGCGCAAGCCCATGACGGGCGATCTTGGCCTGGAAAACACCGGAATCCGGACAAGCGCCAACGGCGCCATCGAGGTCGATGACAGGTTTAAAACCGCGGAACCGGGCATTTTCGCCGTCGGCGACGTCATAAGCCGGGTAACGCTGACTCCCGTGGCGCTGGCCGAAGGCCAGATCGTCGCGCGCAGGCTGTTCGGCGGCATGGATACGCGCATGGATTACGAATACATACCCAGCGCCGTGTTCTGTCACCCAAACATTGCCACAGTGGGCCGCACCGAGGCGGAAGCGAAGTCAACAGGCAGGGAATACGACGTCTACCTGGCCAAGGTGCGGCAACTGAAACACACCTTGAGCGGCCGCGACGAACTTTCACTGATCAAGTTGATCGTCGATTGCGAGTCAGAGCGGGTCATCGGCCTGCACATGGTCGGACCCGATGCCGGGGAACTCGCTCAAGGATTTGCAGTCGCCATGAATTGCGGCGCCACCAAGGCCGATTTCGACCGCACAATAGGCATTCATCCGACTTTGGCGGAAGAATTCGTAACCATGCGTAATCGCCGCAAGGAACACACCGCCAGGGCCTGAGCACTGTAAAAACCTGACATAACCTACTGGAATGGCTTGATTTTGCGAAAATTCTTAATGTCCGGTAATAAAGATTACCGGACATTAAGAAATCATGATCGAGTTGACGGCTAAAGTTGCGGCCTCCCCGTTCCGATGACCATTGTCGTGAAGGCTCAAATTCGAACGAACCGGCAAAACGCGACCAAACTGCGAAACGCTCATGCCCGTCAGAAAATGTCCAATCCCGTTCTTCGACACGCTCGAAGAAATGCCGAATCCCTACAAGTCGCCCGTCCGCGACGTCTCGCACCTGTTGCGCGATTCGTCTGACGACGCGGTCGCGGACTATCAATATGCGAGCGAGTTCCTTTACAGCTATCGCGGCAGTCTCGACACCTTCAGCTCCTATCGCCGGGAAATCGAACATTTCCTGCATTGGTGCTGGCTGGTGCGGCAAAAATCGCTCAACGCCATTCTGCGCGAGGATTTCGAAGCCTACGTGGACTTCGCCCGCAATCCGCCGGCAAGCTGGATCGGCAAACGCAACGTCGCGCGCTTCATCCTCAAGGACGGCCGCAGGACACCCAATCCCCGCTGGCGCCCTTATGTCAGCGCGGGCAAGGAATACGTGCTGTCGCAAGCCGCCCTGCAATCGCTGTTCAGCGTGCTCAGCAGTTTCTTCAACTTCCTGATCCAGGAAAACTACGCGGCGGCCAATCCCGTTGCGAAAATGCGCCAGAAAAGCAAATTCCTGCGCGGCCGCCAGGGTCAGTCGCGAATCCGCCGCCTGTCGCCGCTGCAATGGGAATACGTCATCGAGGCAGCGGAAAAGATGGCCGCGGAGAGACCTGCGACCCACGAACGCACGCTTTTCATCATGAATGCGCTGTTCGCCTTGTATCTGCGTATCTCGGAACTCGTGGAAACGCCGCGCTGGCAACCGCAAATGGGCCACTTTCAGCTCGACCAGGAAGGCAACTGGTGGTTTCTCACCGTCGGCAAAGGCAACAAGGAAAGGGAAATTTCAGTCAGCGACGCCATGCTCGAAGCGCTCAAGCGCTACCGCCGTTCGCGCGGACTGCCGCCCTTGCCCGCTCCCGGCGAAGCCAGCCCCCTGATTCACAGGAATCGCGGGGGCGGCGGCGTTACCAGCACCCGCCAGATCCGCCGCATCGTACAGGAATGTTTCGACCGCGCGAGCGCCGGGATGCGCTCGGAAGGATTCGAAGAGGAAGCGGATCGGCTGGCGGAGGCCACGGTGCATTGGCTGCGGCATACGGGGATTTCCGAAGACGTCAAGCATCGGCCGCGCGAGCATGTGCGCGACGACGCCGGCCATGGTTCGAGCGCGGTTACGGACCGCTATATCGACGTCGAACGCACCGAAAGACATGCCTCCGCCCGCCACAAGCGAATCCAGTGAGTTGGCTTGATGGCTTCGATCCGTCTCCGTCGGGCGGCGGGGAGTTCAGCAGACGCCGTAAATACGGCCCGGCCACCAAGCACAGCTTGGCGTCGCTCCGGCTGCGCATGAAGCTGCGCTTCATAAACGCTTGCCTATGCCCCTGTAGGCTTCGGGCTCGGCATCCATGCCTCGCACGCCCGCTGAACTCCCCGCCGCCCGACGGAGACTCACATTGTTCAGAATCAAGGTAATTAACGCTGGATTCAGTTGTGGCTTCCGGCTTAAGCTATGGGCAGTCCAGATTCGCTGCTTTCAGCATATGAACACGACCCAGAAGGATACCAATCGCATGGCTCTTGCCGGTTTACGCTTCAGCACGCTCGTATTTCCCACACTGTTCGCCAGCTACGGCCTCGCCCAGGACCAGTCCGCCAGCGTGGACGCCGCGGCGATACAGGATGAACCCGCACTTGTCGCGCTCTATATCGACGAACTGTACACGCCGCTATCCCCCGAACCCGTGTATGGCCCCACCGCGATCGAGTTGGTCGATGTGCTGCAAACCAGGCACTACCTGCCCATCGAAATCGACGACGAGTACTCCTCCCTGGTGTTCGACAACTACATCGACGCGCTGGACGGAGAACATCTCTATTTTCTGCGCGAGGACATCGACTATCTCAGCGCCTGGCGTTACAACATCGACGACCATCTGCGCGAAGGCAGCCTGACGCCTGGTTATGAAATCTACAATCTCTACTACAAGCGCCTGCTTGAGCGGCTGATTTACGCGATCGACCGGGTCGAAAACCATATTCCGGAAATGGATTTCACACTCGATGAATACGTCGTCATCGACCGCGAGGACGCGCCTTATGCCGAAACCGTCGCCGAACTCGACGAAATCTGGCGGCTGCGCACCAAGAACAGCGTCCTCAGCCTGAAACTCGCGGGTGACGATAACGAAGAGATCCGCGAGAAGTTGTCCGACCGCTATCGCGGCCGGCTGAACCGCATGTTGCAAACCAATTCCAAGGATGCGTTCCAGAGCTATCTGACTACTGTCGCGCGGGTTGCCGATCCGCATACCGCCTATTTCTCGCCCCAGGATTCGGAAACCTTCAATATGGGCCTGTCACTGTCCTTGCGGGGCATCGGCGCGCAATTGACCAGAGAGGACGAATACACGACCATCGTCGAACTGATCAAGGGCGGTCCGGCAGAGCGCAGCGACCAATTGAACGAGGGCGACCGCATCATCGGCATCGGTCAGGGGCCGGAAGGCGAAATCCAGGATGTCGTCGGCATGCGGCTCGATGATGTCGTCGCCCAGATTCGCGGCGAACAGGGCACCGTGGTGCGCCTCAACGTAATTCCAGCCAATGCCGTCAACGAATCGAGCGCGACCGTCGTCAGTCTCACCCGCGATATCGTGCGGCTGGAAGATCAGTCGGCAAGAGCGGAAACCATCGAAATTCCCCACAACGGCCGCGATTTCAAGGTGGGCATCATCCACCTGCCGACCTTCTATTTCGATTTCGAAGCCGCTTCCCGCGGCGAGCAGGACTTCAAGAGCTCGACCCGTGACGTGCGCGCACTGATCGAGGAAATGAAAGAAGACAACGTCGACGCGATGCTCGTGGACCTGCGCAACAACGGCGGCGGCAGCCTCGGCGAAGCCAACCAGCTCGTGGGCCTGTTCATCGACACCGGCGCCACGGTGCAGGTGCGCTATTCGGGCCTCGGCAACGGCTATACGCGCTCCTTCGGCGACAACGATCCCGGAATCGCCTGGGAAGGCCCCCTGGCGGTGCTCGTGAACCGGAACAGCGCTTCGGCCTCGGAAATCTTCGCCGGCGCGATCCAGGATTACCAGCGCGGCCTCGTGCTCGGCGGCCAGACCTTCGGCAAGGGCACGGTGCAGGAAATCATTCCCATGGATTACGGCCAGGCGAAATTGACGCGTTCCAAGTTCTATCGCGTCTCCGGCGCCAGCACCCAACATCGCGGCGTCGTGCCCGACATCACTTTCCCGGACATGTTCCA